>CAMORF010000249.1 GCA_946623485.1 uncultured Clostridia bacterium | reverse complement strand
TTAGGACCTGTCAGGGAATAACTGGTATATCACGCCGGACACTTAATTGCCCGCGGAATTCTTCCACGGATCTTTTCCCGAGCGTTTTTCCTTCTTTCATCGTGCAGACCTCATGGCTCATCCGGAATACCTCCCCGATATCATGTGAGACGAAGATGGCTGGCCTTTGAAACGTTTCCAGAACCTGCAGCATCTCGTCCTCCAATTGCCATTTCAGTTCGGTATCCAATGCTGAGAATGGTTCATCCAGCAGAATGACATCCGGATTCTGCGCAATGATTCTTGCCATTGCGGTACGTTGCTTCTGCCCTTCTGAGAGCTCTCCGGGGAGTCTGTCCGCAAGATCGGCGATCCGGAACTGTTCCAGGAAAGGATCCGCGAGCCCGGGATCCGGATGCCGTCCCATCCCGGTAAGGACATTTTTCCGGACGGTCATATTCGGGAAGAGGGCGTAGTTCTGGAACATATAACCAACGCGGCGTTTTTGAGGGGGAAGGCATATCTTTTTTGAAGTATCCAGGAGAACTCGGCTGCCGGTCTCCTGGTCGAGGGAAATGAACCCTTCATCCGGCGTTTCAATCCCGGCGATGCATTTCAGCGTCATGCTTTTGCCGCAGCCGCTTGGTCCCAGGAGCGCCAGAGTACCATGCGAAACTTCAAAGTCTGCCTGTAATGAGAAGCTGGCGAGCTTTTTCCGGATGTGTACAGAGAGTATCATGGAGACCTCCTGTGTGGCTTTGTTTTTTTCGGTTTCATTGCCTGACAGTGTTTCCGCTTTAGCGATCCTGCAATCCAATCATGCCTGGTAATTCAACCACTCCCGGCGGTTCAGTAGCGTTTTATGTTCTTCATATGCTTTGACGTAACGAGATTCATGACAAGAACGATCAGGAATGCAAGAATCATGACGACAAGCACCCAGAATCCGGCGGTCTGATAATCGCCATTTTGAATGACCATGGCGATTTTTTGTGAGATGGTGCCGGTTTTGCCGGGAATATTCCCGGCCAGCATTGAGGTGGCGCCGTATTCCCCCAGTGCCCGGGCAAAGGCAAGGATGGTGCCGGATACGATTCCAGGACTGGCAGCAGGCATGATGACACGCCAGAAGATTCTTGTTTCGCTCATTCCAAGCGTACGTGCCGCGTAGACAAGATCGACATCAATCTGCTCGAACGCTGCCCTGGCGTTCCGGTACATTAGGGGAAATGCGATGACCGCAGCGGCTGCGATACAGCCGATCCAGGTCTGCACGACTTTAATTCCGAAGGTGTGTTGCAGCATGCTTCCAAAGGGCCTGCGAGTGGAAAACAGCAGCAGGAGGAAAAAACCCGCAACGGTTGGCGGCAGGACGAGGGGGAGCGTAAAGAATCCGTCTGCGACTGCGCGCAGCTTCGGGCCTGCCTTGACTACTTTCCTTGCGGCAAAGATTCCAAGGAAAAAGGAGATCCCTGCAGCAACGATGCCTGTCTTGAGCGAGATCCATAGAGGACTCCAGTCCAGTGTAGAGAAAAAGGCGGCAATACTACTCATGATGGTATCTCGTGTGCATCTGCATGCGATGCATCTGTGCCTACGTCCGTGTCAAAGTAGTAGGAGTCGAAAATGGATTTTGCGCTGTCGGACGCGAGAAATGCGGCGAAGTCGGCGGCGGCTTCCTGCTGTGCCTGATCGGCTGCTTCGTTAACGATCTGGGCGGCAGGATAGATGACATCACCGGTCAGGGCATAAGGTATTTTTTCCAAAATGACCAGCCTGTCCTCCAACCCGTAAGTGTCAGAGTAATAAACGGTTCCAATCTCGTTGGCGCCTTCCGAGACTGCGGCGGTAACAGCGCCGACATTGGCGCATTCGTTGATCTCAAGGCCGCCGAGCGCCTCAGAGATTTCCTGCGTTGTGATCAATGAAACATCTCCATCAGCGTCTTCCGGAGCGGTGACCAGGCCGGATGCGACAAGCGCTTCGCGGGTGTATCGTCCTACAGGAACCGAACCGTCCGCAAGGGCCATGCTGGAGGCTGAGGCAAGATTCTCCAGCCCGGTTACTTTGGTATTGCTGCCATCATAGGTTACGATACAGACCTGATTATTGACAATATCATGCCTGGTTCCATCGACGACAAGCCCCAGCTGTTCCAGTTCATTCATCTGTTTTTGTGCAGCTGAAAAGAATACGTCACATTCCGCGCCTTCCTCGATCTGTGTCATCAGTGTTCCGGAGCTGTCATAACTGGGGATGATGGTGATATCCGGATGGAGCTTGTTGTATGCGGGAATGATATCTCCATCCATGACGGTATTCAGGCTTTTCGCAGCGAATACAATGATTTCTGCGGGCTCAAGTGTCGGGGCTTCCTGGGCGAAGGCAGTGCAGGATCCACCGGCTGCAGTGATTGCTGCTGTGAAAAAAGACAGAATTAGTCCAGGTTTATTCATTTTTGGAATCATGCGTCTCTCCTCCTTGTTTCAGTTGTATATCAATTGTCTGTTTGCATGATGCTGTGTAACGATTTGCGTTCTGCGCGATGCAGGTGGTTTACTGATATCGTATCGGGATCATTGGCGAGTGTCAAGCAAAAAACACTCGAAGAAAAAACGTGGCGTGGGGACGCAAAGCATGATATAGTAATTGAAATGGAACTTGCTTAAAACAGTAGCATTATTGAGAAGGCACTGCATGATTTTCAAAGGAGCTGTGATATGAAGATTCAAACCATTCAACTGGATGAAAAGAGAAATGTTTCTCTGACAGCCTATCTGCTTGATGTGGGCGGAGAATTCCGACAAGTGAAAAGGAGGCCGGCCGTCATGGTGATTCCGGGCGGAGGGTACCAGTTTTGCTCGGACCGGGAGGCGGATCCTGTCGCGATGGCTTATCTGAAGGCAGGATTTGACGCCTTTATCCTGCGGTATTCCGTCAAGAAGAATGCGGTTTGGCCTGCGCCGCTTGAGGACTATGACTGCGCGATGGAAATGATCCTGGAACATGCGAAGGAGTGGGCTGTCATTCCCGATAAGATTGCCGTGGCCGGGTTTTCTGCAGGCGGGCATCTTGCCGCTGCCGCCGCAACCATGGCAAAACACCGGCCTGCTGCCGCAGTGCTTGGGTATCCGGTGATCCGTGAGGATACGGCTCATGAGTGTGAAGCGACTGCGCCGGGCATCCCGGAGCATGTGGATGACCGGACCTGCCCCTGCTTTCTCTTCGCAACGAGGACAGATACGGTGGTGCCGGTCCAGAATACGATTGATATGATTAATGCGCTGAACCGGTATGGGATTTCTTTTGAGTGCCATATCTATGGCTATGGCCCCCACGGATTCTCTACGGGTGACCACAGTGTCCAGTCCATGGATACGATCATTCCCGACCGTGCCCAGAACTGGGTTTCGGACAGCATCCAGTGGCTGAAAGATGTGCTTGGAGAATTTGCGGCGGATGGGCTTGCGGCTCCGGTTTGCAAAAGGAAGATCAATGCGGATCTGGACGCATGGATGTCCCTTGACTGCACGATCGCGCGCATTTTCGGAAACCCGGAAGCCAGGAAGGTTCTTTCAGAGGTGATCGACCAGATGGAGGAGAAGATTGAACCGTTCGCCCCCGGCATGACCTTTGAGGACATGATGGAGGCGCTTGGGAAGATGCCCTTGCGTACCCTTCTGGCGGAGCGGTCCATTGCCATTGAGCAGTTTGAAAAATTGGACAGCCTGCTTGGAAAGGTCCCGAATATCTGACGCTTCAGGTGTATAATAGATCTTTAGGATCTGTTCAGAAATGATAGGAAACGTATTTCATAAATTCGTTTCCTATCATTATGAGCTTGCTTGTCTTTTTCTCCGATCCTACAGGCCAGGGGTCGGTTACATAATTACAGTTTCTGTTGAAATAGATCATGATAGAATGGACGTATGCCGTTCAGATACACAGATGAGAAAATTCCAAAAAGACCTTTACAGGGCGGTTATGGGAACCGCTCTGTTTCTGGTGCTTCTGACAGCCGTTGGATCATAATTTCGCAGGAGGATCTGTTTACGGGATTTCGTCCTGGAAAGCGAAGCGCGGAAGACGGGACGAAAAACCAGAACAACCAGGCCTATCGGAAAAACCAAAACAACCAGAACAACCAGGCCTATCGGAAAAACCAA
>CAMORF010000248.1 GCA_946623485.1 uncultured Clostridia bacterium | reverse complement strand
TGCCCGGCCGCTTTTTCATATAATGCATTCAACGTTTCAGGCGTGATGCTCTTGACCTGGTTGTAGATCACCTCACCCTTCCGGTTCAGCACGATGGTCTGCGGGAGGGTCGGGCTGCCGCCGACAATATTGAATATTGCGTTATCCTTCGTATCTGTCGTAAATGGCATCGCATATCCCTTGTCAGCAATAAATTCCTCCGGATCATCCTTTGCCACCAGGGATGAGTGAACCGCCAGGATGGCAACATCACCTTCATGCTCCTGATACAGATCGCTGAAATATGGAAGCTCATGGACACAGGGCGTGCAGTAGGTTGCCCAGAGATTGATGAATACGACCTTGCCCTTCATGTCCGCAAGATGGAAGGTTGAGCCGTCATAGCACGTTGCCGTGAAGTCCTCCAGCTGCTGTCCCTCTTCATGTCCGATTGGCGCCGTACTTACGAAAGAATCGGACTGCGCTTTTTCCTCGCGGGTAGAAGCCGCCTCTGTTTCCGTGGCGCTGTTCGGGTTAGCTTTCACAGTGCCGGTTGGTTCTATTTCCCCAATGCTGGCTGATTCTGCTTTCGCAATGCTGGATGATTCTGTCTCCACAGCGCCTGCCGGGACAGTTTTCACAGTGATGTCTGGCTCTGTTTTCACAGTGGTGGTTGGTTTTGTCTCCACAGTGCTGGCCATTTCTGTCTCCACTATACTGTCTGGCTCTGTCTCCACGATGTTGGCTTGCTCGGTTCGTGGGGACTTATTGCCGCCCGCCGGGGCTTCCTGGGTCGCCTGTAGCTTGGGACTGGGCGCTGTCTTACGGATGGATGGGTCGAGCACGTTATACCACAGAAGCGCAAAGCATAGGACGCCCAGCGCAATTCCGGCGGCGATGCGGCCGAATCTCCTTCTTTTTCCCGGAGCGTCCGGCCCGTCTCCTGCACATCCCATATCCGGCGCTTTCAATGTCACTTTCCCCGCCTTGATGGAGATAGCCCCCTGCCTGCAGACATCCATGCATTTACCACAATTGATGCATTCATGGTCTCCGACCCTGCGTACATCCATCCCGCAGCTTCGCACGCAGGCTCCGCAGTGATTACAGCGATTCGCATCCACCTTGACACCAATCACATTAAACCGGTTGAAAAGGCCGTAGATCGCCCCCAGAGGACAAAGAAACCTGCAGAAAGACCGGTACAGGAAAATACATGTCAGCCCGATCACGAGCATGATGACAAACTTCCTGGTAAAGAGAATCCCCAGCATGTTAAGGTAAGAACGGTTTGCGGGAAGCAGCCTCATCGCCCCCTCCAGGGTGCCCGCAGGGCAGATGTATTTGCAAAAACCCGGAAGCGGGACATCATAGGCCAGCCCGTACCACAGCGGGATCGCTACGACAAAGACAGCAAGGATCACATATTTCAGCCACGACAAGGCCTGGGTGATCCTTGATTTCCTGATTTTAGGGGTCGGAATCTTATGCAGCAATTCCTGGATCAGCCCAAGCGGACAGGCCCAGCCGCAAACTGTACGACCCAGGATCACGCCATACAGCAGAAGAATCCCGATCACATACCAGCCGGCCCGGTGCCCGGAGGATGCAAGAGCGTTCTGAATCGATCCCAAAGGGCATGCTCCGACCGCGCCCGGGCAGGAATAACAGTTGAACCCCGGCACGCAGACCGCCTTCGTATTTCCCTGATATATCCTGCCTTCGATAAACCCCTTGAGGTGCGCATTGTACAGCAGTGCGCTGTAAAGCTGGATCAGATGCCTCGTACCCCGCCTGAAACCCTGCTGCCCGGATGACGCCTTATTCGCATTTCCTTCCATCCTGTCCTCCCTCTGATCATCAGGAACTGTCGCGCAATCAATTACGGGCTGTTGATAAATAACTTGTGCAGACTGTGCAGGATTTCCATTCGAGAGCACGACTCAAAAATCATGAGCATAGCGGGCTATGTGATTGATTTTTGAGCTGTGCTCTCGGATGAAAAAACAAGCAAGATGTGCAAGTTATTTATCGACAGATCCTTACTTTATGCATATAACGCGATCTTCAAAAGCTTCCCCGTCAAGACGCTCAGCCAAGCCCGACACACTCCGTACAGATTGCGGCAGCCTTCACCAGGACATCCTGCATGCTGCCGTTCATGATCCCTGCAAGGATACACAAGGCGGCAACAATGATAAGCACCGGCGGAAGATATCGCTTCCATGCGGGCGTTGCGTATACACTCTTAGACGCTGCAGATACATCCCCTTCTGCTGAAGCAGCAAGGCTATGATGCAGTTCGCCGTCAGGCGGATTCCCTGCAAGCTCCTTCTGTGCTGCAGAATCCTGCTGCACTGCGAGCTTCTTCTGTTCAGAAAGCTTTCCCTTTGCCGCAGCAATCTCGCGCCGCAGGCTTTGCTCCTCCAGGATCCCGGCTGCCATCAGGCATGCAATTCCTGCAAGGATCCATGGAAACACACCTGCTGCCAGGGATAAGATCATCCCTTCCGGATCCGTTTCCGGAAAATGTGTCTGATCCGTCATATAGATCAGCACCGGGAGCATGCAAATTCCAAACGCTGCCCATCCTGCCCCTTTGAATTTGCGTTGGCGGGAGCGCTCCTTCAGCACCTCGCTGCCTGGAGCAAAAAGGCGTGCCTTAATCAGGTTCCTTTCTGTCTCTCCATCCCGTACGCCCTTCCCGGCTCGCTCGTCGCGGATGCCAAGTATCATCCCTGCCAGGCCCATGCCAATCGACACGAACAAAACAGGCGCAAGCCGGGCAAACTCCCTTGCGACTGCCTCCGGGGTATAGATATATGCAAGCGGATTCTCCGCCACTGCCTTAGACCCTTCCCGGAAGATGCGGACCGCAGCCTGTGAGAGCAGAAACACAAGCAGTACGCATAAGATTGCCTGGATGATCAGATACCCTTTCTTTCTGTTCATGCCGCTTTCCTTTCCCCCCATGCCGCTTTCCATTCTTTCCATGCCGCCTTCCTCTCAAAAAGCCCCGCCCTCTATCAGGACGGGGACTCTTTCATCAGATCATTCGCAACCATTTTACAGCACTTTTCCGGCGCCGCTTGTCAGCCGCTGCTTCGCCTTTTCCGTTTCCTCAATCACACGGTCACACCATTCATCAAATTCCGGATCCTCCGTCTGGCATTCCGGATGTGACAGGATGTAGTCCAGCGCAATCCTTACGCCTCTGTGGAACGGAACCGTTGTCATCATCTGCGGAACAAGCCTCTTCAGCTTCCGGTTGTCAAAAACCACGGAATGTGCCTTGTCGCCCAGCAGCGCTCCCCCAAGGTCAAACTGCGCTCCGGCCTGGGACAGAAAGTCCGAAGAAACATGGTACGGGTGAAGCGTGACCCCAAGGGCATCCGCAATCGTTTCATGGATCTGATTCCAGGTCAGCGTTTCATCCGACGTAATCTGGAACGCTTCCCCGATCGCCTGGTGGTTGCCCATCAGGCCGGTATACCCGACAGCAAAATCAGTATTGAAGGTTACGGTCCAAAGGCTCGTCCCATCCCCCTGGATGATGACAGGCTTATTGTCCAGCATCCGTTTCAGCACCTGCCATGACCCGTGCCGGCCATGGACGCCTACCGGAACATGCCGCTCATCATAGGTGTGGGAAGGACGCACGATCGTCACCGGGAAGCCCTCTTCACGGTATTTGCGCATCAGGAATTCTTCGCATGCAATCTTATCGCGGGAATACTGCCAGTACGGGTTCGTCAGCGTTGTCCCCTCGTCAATGAGGTAGCTTCTTACCGGCTTGCCGTACGCTGACGCTGAGCTGATGTAGAGGTACTGGTTGGTTCTCCCGCGAAACAGCCGGTAATCCCGCTCCACCTGGTCCTGCGTAAACCCGATAAACTCACCGACACAATCATAATGCGCATCGCCGATTCCCTGAAGCACGGCTGCCTCATCATTGATGTCTGCCACGATGGAATGGACTCCTTCCGGAAGGTCTGCCATGCGGCTGCCACGGTTAAGAAGATCTACTTCCCAGCCGTCCTTCACAAGCTTACGGGTAATCGCCATGCTGATCTGTCCTGTCCCGCCGATCAACAATGCCTTCATCTTCTTCCTCCTTACATCATATCTTGCTTAGGATCTGTTACAAAATAACTTGTACATCTTGCTTGTCTTTTCATCCGAT
>CAMORF010000247.1 GCA_946623485.1 uncultured Clostridia bacterium | reverse complement strand
CCTCTCTCTGATAGAATCATCATGAGGCAGCCGGAGCATTCCGGCAGAGAACATATTGAAGTACGGTCTTGCATTTCAGGGAAAAGAATGCCTGATCCGAAAGATGTGCAGGGAATGAATTTTCTCTTGAATGTGATCTATATGCTGTGTTATAGTCACATATATGGTCTATATGCTGTGTAATAAAAACATCAGTTCTGAACTGTAATCGATGAAACACAGTCAGAATATCATCAAATAACTCAGGAGGGCTTGACAGCCATGCGGAATAGAAATATGCTCCTCAGAGCAGAGCAGAGCAGAGCAGAGCAGAGCAGTAGCTATTTAGCACCCCATCGCTCAGAACGCAAGCGTTCTTCGCTGTGGGCGGTCAGAGTTCTTCGCTCCGCTTCGGTCGGTGCTAAACGCATGCCACTGGCATGCAGCACCGCTCCGCGCCTTGCCCGCCCCCTGCATACTGTCAGAATCCGTCCGGCAAGCAAGCTTGCCGGCCCGAATTTTGACAGTATGCGGGGGTGCTGAATAGTTCAAAATATGAAAGAAAACATCAGAAGGATGAGGAAAGGTATCCAGGGAGTTTATGACGGTCGGGGTTGGCCCCGTGGAAAGGAAGTACAGCATTGGATCAATTATTTTACGGATTTGATACCGCACTTTATACATTTTTCTGGCATTTCCAGAACCCGGTGACGGTTGGATTATCTAATATATGCCAGCACATGGGAGATACAACAGCCTACATCATTTATCTGGCAATTGCGCTGATTCTTTGTTTTCCGAAGAAGACCAGAAGATACGGAGTAGCGATGGTGGTTGCCTTTCTCGTGGCTTTCTTGCTGGTGAATGTCCTGATCAAACCGGGCGTGGGAAGGCTGAGACCTTATGTAACACTGAAGGATACTCCATTTTGGGAAACCTACCAGACGCACTGGGCCTATGCAGGGTCTCATCTTGAGGATGACCTGTCATTCCCGTCCGGTCATACATCTTTGAATTTTGCGACATTCACGGCTCTTGCCGCTGTCCTGATCAAGGATAAGAAAAAGTGGGCATGGCTCCTCATGATTATCCCGATCATTGTGGGATTCACAAGAATCATCCGTTGTGTTCATTATCCGAGCGATGTGCTTGGAGGCATGATCTTTGGTATTATTGCCGGATTGATCGGTTTTGTGGTGGTAACAAAATTACTCCCCGTCATTTCACGAAATGGAACAGGGAAGAATGAAACAGGGAATGAAACAGGGGACGGTTCTTCGTTTCACCCCTGACGATGCAACCGAACCTTGACCTGTGGAATCGGAGAAAAGGACAAGCAAGATAAGCAAGATCATTCGTTATTTCTGGACAGATCTTAAGATCAGCTGGGGATAAAGTGGCTTTCACGGCCGGCGTGGCCGTGTTGGCTGAGATTTGAGCAATATGGGCGGGCAGTTGCTCTGCGATCCGGGGAGACCGGAAGGTGGAGCAGCTGCCCGCTTTTTTGCGTGTGTGGCCAATCCGGACTCTTGATCACATGGCTGGAGCTATATTGGAGTCAGGGAGCCAGGCAGGAGTCGACTGAAGACAGCGGCCAGGGAGTCAGGGAGCCAGGCCGGAGTTGGCGGCCAGGGAGTCAGGGAGCCAGGCCGGAGTTGGCGGCCAGGGAGCCAGAGAGTCATGCCGGAGTCAGATGCCAGAGTCAGCGGGGCTTCCGGCTTGACATTTGGCAGGCGGATATGTATGATTTCTGCGTCGCAAGAATGCTTTGAAAAATGACGCAGCCTTCCGGAATCGCATGGGTGGTGACAAATCGCAGGCTGCGGATGAGGAAAGAGAACATGGAACGAAGGATGCTTTCGGAGGAACTGGCAGGAAATACTTATCCGGGACGCGGGATTGTAGTCGGACGCTCCGGGGACGGACGGTTTGCGGTTGCCGCTTATTTTATTATGGGCCGGTCTGGAAACAGCAGGAACCGCGTCTTTGTGCCGGATGGAGAAGGAATCCGGACGCAGGCATTTGACCCGTCAAAGATGGAGGATCCGAGCCTGATTATCTACGCACCGGTGCGTGTGCTTGGAACCAATACCATCATTACCAACGGAGACCAGACAGACACGGCCTGGCAGGGACTGCAGGAGGGGAAAACCTTTGGCGAATCACTGAGAAGCCGGACATTTGAGCCCGATGCCCCTAATTATACGCCGAGAATCTCTGCACTGCTGGATCTCAGGAACGGGGAATATGAGTATAAGATGAATATTCTGAAGAGCGCGGACGGAGATCCGTCCTCCTGTGAACGTTTCAACTTCTCATATGATCATCCGAGGGCTGGCGAAGGTCATTTTCTTCACACCTATATGAGTGACGGTAATCCGCTCCCCAGCTTTGAAGGGGAACCAAAGCGTGTAGACATCACCGGCGGAATCGATGATTTTACGGAACTTATCTGGGAAAACCTGAACGAGGATAATAAGGTTTCCCTGTTCGTACGCTTTATCGAGATCGAAACAGGACGATATGAGACACGTATCGTGAATAAGAATGAATCATGATACGCATTTCGTGAAGAAACAGGAGTCATGATACGCGTTTCGTGAAAAAACAGGAATCATCATACACGTTTCGTGAAAAATATGAATTGTGATGCACGTTTCGTGAAAAATATGAATTATGATACACGTTTCGTGAATATCATCGAACCATGGTACATGCATCGTGTATCGGCACAGATTGGGTATGGATTGACGGATTGCAGGGGCAGTGATGAAATCGCTGGTTTCTGCCGGAAAGGAATCACATGAATGAATTGATCTTGAAGTATGGCTGTAACCCGAACCAGAAGCCGTCCCGCGTTTTTATGCAGGACGGGAGTGACCTGCCGGTTACGGTCCTGAACGGGAAGCCTGGATATATTAATTTGCTGGACGCGCTGAACGGATGGCAGCTGGTGAGTGAGCTCAAGAGGGAAACAGGGCTGCCTGCCGCAACTTCATTTAAGCATGTGTCTCCTGCAGGCGCCGCTGTCGGCCTTCCGCTGACGGATGTTCTTAGGAAGATCTACTGGATCGATGAAGAAGACACGCAGCTTTCTCCGCTTGCCTGTGCTTATGCAAGAGCAAGGGGGGCAGACCGCATGAGCTCCTTCGGCGATTTCATTTCCCTGTCAGATGAGTGCGATGCGGATACGGCACGGCTGATCAAACGGGAGGTATCTGACGGCGTTATTGCGCCAGGATATTCGGAGGAGGCGCTTGAGATCCTGAAAGGGAAGAAGAAGGGGAATTACGTTGTCCTCCGGATCGATCCTTCCTATCAGCCGGAAGCGCTGGAGCGCAAGATGGTGTATGGAATTACGTTTGAGCAGGGAAGGCAGAATCTTGTCATTGACGATCATTTTCTGAAAAATATCGTGACGAAGAACCACAGCCTTGACGCGGCGGCGATCCGTGATATCAAGATCTCTCTGATCACATTAAAGTACACGCAGTCCAATTCCGTATGCTATGTGAAGGATGGGCAGGCAATCGGGATCGGGGCAGGGCAGCAATCCCGGATCCATTGCACAAGGCTTGCCGGCTCCAAGGCCGACAATTGGTATCTGAGGCAGAGCGGGAAGGTCCTGAATCTTCCGTTCCGCAGTGATATCGGGCGTGCCGACCGGGACAATGCGATTGACGTTTATATCGGTGAGTGGCCGGAGGATGTGCTTGCGGATGGGGCCTGGCAGCGGGTATTTACCGAGCGGCCGGAGGCATTTTCGAAGGAAGAAAAGCGCGCCTGGCTGGATACGCTTCAGGGAGTAACGCTTGGATCAGATGCTTTCTTCCCATTTTCTGATAATATCGACCGGGCTTATAAGAGCGGTGTGAAATATGTCGCGCAGCCGGGCGGGAGCATCCGGGATGACCTGGTCATCGAGCGCTGTAATGACTACGGGATGGTCATGGTATTCACAGGAATCCGCCTGTTCCATCATTGATGATGTAACATAATCAGGCGCCCCGGCGTTCAGATTGAAAACTCTGAACGCCGGGGCGCCTGTCTGTTCCTTACTATGTGATTGATTTTGAGCTGTGCGATCGGATGAAAAGACAAGCAAGATGTACAAGTTATTTCGTGACATGTCCTTACTACGGCGAGGCTTTCCAACGCAGCAGATGAGCGTTTGGACAAGTCAGA
>CAMORF010000246.1 GCA_946623485.1 uncultured Clostridia bacterium | reverse complement strand
TTATGGAATTGATTCATACGGGAAAATGTGCTCGAACGAGCTGAAATAGATTCCCAGATATGCAATATCATGATACCCAAAATCTCATTTGAAATCAAGTACCGGTCAGACCAAACAGGGCTGTTTCATGACCTTCCCCGGATAATTTTCGTTTTTTTTACGTCAGATCAGAGAGTCCTCTGCTTTGACGCACACTGCCTTTGCGGGTATGATAACTATAGATAACGATTATGAGATGAAACAGGGGACGGTTCTCCGTTTCACTCATGTGAAACGGAGAACCGTCCCCTGTTTCATCCTGTTTCATCTTTTCCCATTAAGAAAGGACGGTCACTATGCTTTCAGTCGCAAAGGTTTTTCAAAACCACATGGTTTTGCAGCGAAATAAACCCATTCGCATCTGGGGAATCTCTCAGCCCTTTGCAGAGGTAAAAGCCGGAATCGGCACGGACCAGGCCGCAATACGCGCAGACGCGGACGGAACATGGATGCTGGAATTACCGCCGCAAGAAGCAAGCGCCGGCAATCGTCTGCGTATTGAAAGCGACGACGAACAGCTTGATCTGCAGGATATCAGCATAGGAGAAGTCTGGCTTGCAGGCGGGCAGAGCAACATGGAATTCCATATGAAGTTCGACCGGGATTTTGACGCTGTGCGTGCTTCCGGGCACTTCCAGGATATCCGCTTTTTTGACGTTCCGGAAATTGCCTATGATGGTGAAGAGAATGATTACGACTATGCGCAGTTTGGCATCTGGCGCAAGGCAACACCAGAGGATCTGGCATACTTCTCCGCCGTGGCCTATTATTTCGCGGATCAGATCGGCAAAGAACTGAACGTTCCCATCGGCATCATCGGCTGCAACTGGGGCGGCACCACAGCCTCCTCCTGGATGGATCCCCGGTATCTGGAAAACACGGAAGGAAGCATATGGCTGCAGGATTATGAAGAAAACAAGCCCACAGATCTTGCCGCCTATGAAGCGGGTTTTGCGGCAAATCCCAGTAACAACCGCGTCATCCTCCTGGAGGATCCGGCGAACATCAAGACTATGCGAGACGGACTAAGCCGCGAGGAGCAGGCGCCCATCAGGAAACAGATCCTGGCGATGGCCGGGGTAGAGGATCTTGGGGAGGACACGCCTCCGCTGATGAATTATGGTCCGAAAAGCGAACAAAACCCCGGCGCTCTCTACCACCATATGCTGAAAACCATCGCTCCCTATTCCCTGCGCGGCGTGATCTGGTATCAGGGGGAAAGCGATGACCGCCACCCTAAGGTCTATGCCACGGTATTCTCGCAGATGATCCGCTGCTGGAGAGACCTCTGGCACGAGGAGCTTCCGTTTTTGTTCGTGCAGCTGGCTCCTTTTGAACAATGGCTTCACGTCTGCGGCAGGGAATACCCACTGCTCCGCTGCCAGCAAGAGCTGGTCAGCAAAACCGTTCCAGGCGTCTGGATGACGACCAGCGGTGACGCAGGGATGCGGTGGGACATTCACCCGAAAGAAAAAAGGCCAATCGGACTGCGTCTTGCGCTTCTGGCGCTTGGGCACATATACGGCAAAGACCTTCTGTGTGACGCCCCGGAGTTTCTGCGGGCAGAAAAAATCGGAAAAGACCTATGCCTGCGTTTTGCCCATGGGGATGGCCTGTACCTGGGGGACAATCTGAAAGAGGCACTCGAACTGCTGAATCAGGAAGGCAACCCTGTTGCATCAATCGAAGCCGTGTCTGACAAAGACACCCTGATCCTCCGTGGATGCAGCAACGCCGCCACGATTCGCTACGCGCAGATGCCCTTCTACCGCGCGCAGATCTTCAACGCCGCCGGCATCCCCGCCAAGCCCTTTGAGGCGTTTGTATGACAAAAAACGATGTGATTGATTTTGAACGTGTGACCGGATGAAAAGCCAGGAAAGATGAACACTTATAAATGAGCAGATCCGACAACGGACATCCGGCGGATCACAAAGAAAGGACGTTACATACATGAAAAATAAGATGATGCCAGAAAGCCGCAGAATACACCTTCTTCTTTTGCCTCTGATCCTTTTGCTGCTGATACTTTTCCCGCTGATTCTGCTTTTTATCCCGACTGCAGCCCGCGCCGATGAGACAGAAAACCTTCCGATACCCGAGGAGAACTATGACACTGCTGTTGAATCACTCCATATCGGGGAAGCCCATGTGTGGAAGCCGTTTGCGGACTACCCTGATCTCCCGGTTACTTATTCGAGTGATGATGAAAGTATCTTAACGATTGCAGACGACGGCACGATCACACCTGTCAGCGAAGGCGCGGCTACAGTCAGCGCCTCAACTGAGCAGACGGACCGGTATCAGGCCTGCGAGACAGAGATGTTCCTCTATGTGCTGCCGGGAGATGACGGACTGTATCTCATGGACACAACGTGCCATTTCTACTTTCAGGGAAAGCAATACCAGCCCGGAGAACTTGCGCCTGATACAGAACGTGACCTGTGCCTGACACAGCCTGATCTGAAGAAATATCTTCAGGAATATCTGTCACCCTGTCAGTCAAAATATGAACCGGACGAGGCAGCGCTCACCGCCATTCTCAATTTCGGCGATCAGTACTTCAGCAAAAACAGTCTCTTTGATGGATATGTAAGCAGCTGCGAATCAGGAAAAACCGACTGGATGCAGCTTCTTCGCAAGCGTGAGGGAATGTGCTCATACAATGCAAGCCTCTTCTGCTACCTGATGTACCTGGGAGGCCTTCCCGCCATGCAGGTTGACAGCCCTGTCACTGAGAGCCGCGGGCACAGCTGGAACCTGATTACGCACGAAGGATACTATTACAGCCTTGAAGAATATGACTTTCTCCACGAACCAAAGGAGCGCTATGTGATTCCTCCTCTTTCTGAAAAAACCGCAAAGTATTTTGCGGATCATATCATCGGAGAATACGCGGTGCATTTTCCGAAGAAGGGCCTGCTGGATGAGGCAATGAAGATTGAGGATCTTGGAAATGATCTCTCGGATCAATGTCCTCTTCTGATGTATGAGCGCACGGATGACGGTTCGTATCAGGTACGGTTCGAAGCGCTTCGCAAGGGATACATCCCGGCATGGTCCGACGGCACTCCTGTGACACTGGAAGAGATGACATACAAAAACATGGAAACCGATACCGGAGACGACCAGTACAATGAGGAGGCAAAGCCCCTGTTTGATGAGGCCAATGCGCTTTTATGGGCAGAAATCAAGCCGCTTATGAGTACGTAACAGAATGATGTTCTTTCATTCTGATTTATAAAATAGAAACCGTCACCTGGCCGGGTGACGGTTTCTGTTCTTCTTTCCTGTTCTGATTCCTTCTGAACAACACCAGGCACCTATAGAGGCGTTATCCATCTTTTGACCGTCACATCAAACTGTTACATAAGAACAAATCCACCATTCGGAGAAATAATCTGCCCTGTCAGATACGGCGCTTTCAGGATATATTCCAGGGCTCCCGCGATGTCGGAAACCTCACCAATGTATCCCTCCGGAATTGTTCCTGCAAGGGCATGAAGTTCATCCTGATTCACGCCACGGAGCATATCTGTCATGATCATGCCAGGCGCAATTACATTTGAACGAATGCCTCTGCCCGCGAACTCTAACGCGATGGCGCGGGAGAATCCTATGATCCCGGCCTTCGCGGCACAATAGTCCGCCTGATTGATCACTCCAGTGAGCCCTCCTACAGATGATGTATGGACGATGGAGCACTGGGATTCCTTGCTGCTATGGTTTACCATATAGGGAAGGACAAGATGGGTCATATGAAGAAAGCTGAGCAGGTTGGTATTGATGACCCTTTCATAAGCTTCCTGCCTGATATCAATGAAATTGCAGTTATTTGTGATTCCCGCATTATTCACAAGGACATCTATCCTGTCGCCGAATTCAGCAACTGCCGCATCCACCAGATTTTTGCATTCATCGTATTTGCTGACATCCGCCTTCACAACGAGTGCCTTTACTCCGTAAGCTTCCTTCAGTTTCTGGGCAATGGCATCAGATAATGCCTTGGAAGAATCGCTGCGGTAGTTTACGACCACATTATATCCAAGCTCTCCCAGCTTCATGGACATCGCTTCTCCGATGCCTCTCGATCCTCCGGTGATAATTGCTGTCTTATCCATCTTA
>CAMORF010000245.1 GCA_946623485.1 uncultured Clostridia bacterium | reverse complement strand
ACTATGATCTGTGCCTGAACAGTGGAGCAATCGGGTTCCAGGGGTGCGTGGACGCAATCAAGGAATATATCAGAATCCGGTTTCCGGATTATCACAATGATGCCCTGTAGAGGGCGGCACATAGCACCGCGGGAAGAGGCCTTTCGGGGTCTCTTCTTTGTTGCGGCGCCTGGAACGGTTGTGCTAAGATAAGGGCAACGGTTCTTGCGGGCCGAAGGAGCTGCTCAGAAATAACTTATGATCTTGCTTGTCTTTTTCTCCGAGTCCACAAGTCAAGGTTCTGTTATATAGTGAGTCTGACAGTCTGCAGGAGGTGCTGAATCGTTACAGGCAAGATGGGCAAAAGCGGGGAGCAGAGGGGAGACAGAATGGCGAAAAAAGACATGCAGGTGGAAGAAAAAGGGTATCCGGATGAGATGGATGAGGCGGCGTTAAGGCGTCGCCTTCGGAGGAAAAAAGAACAAAGGCTGAAGCGGGTCACAGCGGGAACCATCCTGCTCGCGATTATTGCTGCAGCAATGATTCTATATGCGTTTGTTCTGGTTCCAAGGGTTGAACAGCTACCATGGCCGGCATTTCTCGGCAACCGGCCTGCAGTGGGAATCGCCAATCAATCCGTAGAAAAGGCACAAGACGCCGGAGCTGTGGATCCGGCCGGAGCCGGTGAGGCGCAAAGCGAAGGAAAGCCTGCCGAGACGCAGGCGCAGGTCCAGTCTGAGACACAGGCTCAGACACAGCCTCCAGAGCCCCAGACACAGGCACAGCCATCCGCGAGTGAAGCGGGCCAGGCTCAGATTGCGCAGGCGCAGACACTTGCGGCGGGATATGATTACGACGGCGCGATCACGGAGCTCATGACGATCTCCGGATATGACACGGATCCGCAGATCCAGCAGATGATTACGGATTATACCGCGCAGAGGGATGCCTGCGTCGCAGTGGATCCATATACCGTTCCGCACATTTTCTACCATTCTCTGTTGAATTCCACCTCGAAAGCGTTCGATGTTGCAGCGCTTGGGCAAGGCGCGGTGGATGGATACAATGCATGGATGGTAACGGTCGATGAATTTGACCAGGTGACACAGCGTCTGTATGATTCGGGATATGTTTACGTGCGGCTCCGCGATCTGGTGACTGAGACGGTGGACGCGGACGGAACGGTACATTTTGCCCCGAATGCAGACCTGAAGCTTCCGGAGGGGAAGAAGGCGATCGTGCTTTCGGTGGACGATTGCAGCTATTACCATTCTTATGAGCCGGCCGGGTTCCCGGAAAAACTGGTGCTGGATGAGCAGGGCAGCGTGAAGTGCCTTTATACCGATGAAGCGGGCAATACAACCGTAGGAGATTATGATGTGGTGCCGAGGCTGAATACCTTCCTCGCGCAGCATCCGGACGGCGCTTACCATGGCGCGCGCGGAATCCTGGCGATGACGGGCTACAACGGCGTATTCGGGTACCGCACCGATATCGACTATCTGGTGAAAGAAAACCTGATGGAGGATCAGCAGGCATGGCTGGACGCCCATCCTGATTTCAATTATGACCAGGATGTTGAGGAAGCGACGAAGGTGGCGGAAGCCCTCAAAGCGGAAGGATGGGAATTCGCGTCCCATACCTGGGGCCACCTGTCGGTTACGGATAAGTCAGTGGATGCCCTGAAAACGGACAACGAGAAGTGGGTCGCTACCGTAGAACCCATCGTCGGGAAAGTGGACACGATCATTTTCGCCCATGGAAATGACATTGGAAGCTGGGAAGGCTATGAGGGAAATGCCCAGTATGAGTACTATAATTCCGTCGGCTATCACTTCTATTGCAATGTGGATGGCTCAGTGCCGCACTGGGTCCAGATTACGGACCGCTATGTGCGGCAAGGCCGGATTGACGTGGATGGCTATCGCCTGTGGCTTGCGCAGAACGGGCAGGACAGTTCCCTCAGCCAGCTGATTGATCTGACCGGTATCTTTAATCAGGATCGTCCGACCCCGGTTGTTGCGAACGGGCAGGGCTGACCTTGGCAGATTCCTTTGCCGCGGCTTCGTCCGCGGCAATTTTTTTCTTTCTACGCTCCAGCCGGATCAGGATGACATCCTGGTAAATGAAATCGATGATCGCCGCGAAGGGGATTGCGAGCAGGATTCCGATGACGCCCCACAGCCGGCCGAAAACGATCAGGGCGATCAGGATCCAGATGGACGGGATGCCGAGCTGCCCCCCGAAGAGCTTCGGCTTGATGACATATCCGTCCACGGTCTGCAGTGCAATCGTAAAGATCAGAAAACCCAGCGCATACCATGGATTGATGAGGAACAGGATCAGGGATCCGATGATGGCGCCAAGAATCGGGCCAAAGGTAGGAGCGAGGTTTGTGACGCCGACGATGACTGAGATCAGGGGGACATAAGGGTAGCCGACGATCAGCATGAAGATGGCGTTCAGGACACCGATCAGCAGGCCATCCAGCAGGTCAAACACGATGTACTGCATCATGATGGAATTGCATTTCCCCAGGAAATCCGTGGACAACTGATAAGACTTCTCATTGGTGATCGCCTTCCAGAGCCGCTTTCCTCCCCGCAGCAGCCGTTCCTTATCCATGAGCATATAGATTGCGATGATGAACGAGATGATCAGGTTGAAGATCTCAACGCCATAGTTGATCGTAGTGTTCAGGATCTTGTTGACGCCCTGCGGCAGGTTGTTTGTGACAATGCCGATCACATCGCCGGCGGAACTGATGAACCCGGAGATATCGACCTTGTACTGTGCCGCGAAGTTCTGAAGGCTCTTCAGCATACTGTTGAGAGACCTTGCATATCCGCTCAGGTTCGAGATAAACATCCGTACGCTGGAAATGAGCTGCGGGATCATGGCAATCAGGAAGACTGAGAGTGCCAGAACAATCAGGGCGAAGGTAAGAACAACGGCGCATCCTTTTTTGGCCGTCGGCCTGCGCACTTTGCTGAATAGTTTATTCTCGAAAAATTTCACCAGCGGATCCAGCACATACGCGATCACGATTCCGATCAGAACCGGGAACACAATATGGATGAAAGCCTTGAAGAAATTCCACAGAAGACTAATGTGCGACAGGAACAGGAATAGAACTACGCCTGAACAAATTGCGAAAGTATAAGCAGCCCATGGCTGCTTGAGCCATCTTCTGATTCTGGTCCACTTGAGCATTGATTACAGCCTCCTGTCCTAAAATCTGTCCCTTCAAAAGAGCTGTCCTGCCAAGGATCGGTTCATAAGCGATTTCTGAACAGCTTTTTACTGAACTGTTTTATGATAACACAGAATGAAGAAAAGGTCGATGTGGCTTGTTGTCTTGTTGCTGTAGATAGCTGGTAGGGAAGCGGGTTGGAAGCAGCGGCCGGAAGCATTATGCAAAAGGCTTGAAGGAAGCGCTGAAATCGATTATCATTGTGGCAGGATTTGCGAGGCGCTGAAATCGATGACAGGGTTTGCAGATCCTCAGGGGAGAGAAAGAAAGGGGAGGTAAACCATGAGCAGATCATCAGGAAATCGTAATAATGGCGAAGATGCTTTCCGGGAATGGCTATCGGATCATCTTCGCTATCTTGTTCTTCTGATCGCAATCCTGCTTGCAGTGGTCGTGATCATCATGATTGTCAGCCTTCTGGACAATCGTCCTGGAAGTGCAGATTCCACAGCCGGAGGAGATCCGGATGCGGTGGTGATCATGTCCGAGACAACATCGCTGATTGAGGTGGTGCAGCAGAGCGAGGCGCGGTCCGGAGCTGAACAGGATAGAGAACAGGATAAGAAGAAGGAATCTGAAACCGTCCTGCAGGCGCAGGAAGGGAACGAGCCGGAAACTGAAGTTAAGCAGGAAACCGAGGTTAAGAAGGAAACGGAAGCTAAGCAGGAAACCGAAAGCAAGGCAAAAACCGAAGTCAGAAAGGAAACCGAAAGCAAGGCAGAAACCGAAGTCAGAAAGGAAACCGAAAGCAAGGCAGAAACCGAAGTCAGAAAGGAAACCGAATCAGAGAAGGAAACCGAGACCAGGACAAAATCCGGTACAAAGAAGGAAACTGAGGCAGAGCCGGAAACAAAGACCGATATAGAAACAGAAACTCAGACGGAGACCGAAACAAAGACAGAGGCAGCAACGGAAATTCAAACGGAAACAGAGACGGAAACGGATA
>CAMORF010000244.1 GCA_946623485.1 uncultured Clostridia bacterium | reverse complement strand
ATCTTGCTTGTCTTTTCATCCGATAGCACAGCTCAAAAATCAATCACATAGCCCGCTATGCTCATGATTTTTGAGCTGCACTCTCGAATGAAAATCCTGCGCAATCTGCACAATTTATTTTGTAACAGCTCCTTATACGCTGCCATCTAATATGCGGACATCCTTGATACGCTACAGAATCAGCATCGCGTCCCCAAAGGAGAAAAACCGGTAACGCTCCCGCACGGCTTCTTCATAAGCCGCCATGATATGCTCCTTCCCGGCAAATGCGGATACCAGCATGATCAGCGTAGATTCCGGCAGATGAAAGTTCGTCACCAGACCGTCGATCACGCGGAACCGGTACCCGGGGTAGATAAAGATGGCGGTGTCCATCTCACCGCTTCGGACCTCCCCGTCCTCTCCTGCCATGGATTCCAGGGTTCTGCAGCTTGTGGTGCCCACTGCGATGACCCGGCGGCCGGATGCATGGGTTTCATTGATCAGCCTCGCCGTTTCTTCCGGGATGATGCAATGCTCCGTGTGCATATGATGCTGCGTGACATCCTCCACTTTCACGGGGCGAAAAGTGCCAAGCCCGACATGCAATGTCACCGGCGCAAGATTCACGCCTTTTTCCCGGATCGCTTCCAGCAGCTCATCCGTGAAATGAAGCCCTGCGGTGGGAGCCGCGGCAGAGCCGTCATACTTTGCGTATACGGTATTGTATCGATCTTTATCCTGCAGCCTGTGCGTGATATAAGGAGGAAGAGGCATCTCCCCCAACCGGTCCAGGATCTCCTCAAATACCCCTTCGTATTCAAATCTGATATAGCGGTTTCCTTCCTCGGCAATCTGAATCACTTCGCCGGTCAGGATTCCTCCGCCGAAGGAAATCCTTGTGCCAATCCTGCATTTTTTGCCCGGGCGGACAAGGGTCTCCCAGGTCGATTCCTGATTTTTCACCCGGTTCAGAAGCAATACCTCAATGGCGGCTCCCGTGCCTTCCTTCTCCCCCATCAGGCGGGCCGGTATGACCTTTGTATTGTTGATCACAAGGGTATCGCCCGGCTCCAGGAAATCAATGATCTGGCTAAAATGGCGATGTGAAATCTGCCCTGTCTCTTTGTCCAGGCACATCAGCCTGGAAGCGCTGCGGTCCTCAAGGGGATCCTGGGCAATCAGTTCCTTTGGCAGGTCATAGTAAAAATCTGATGTCTTCATTTGCCTTCCTTGTTCTCCGGAAAGATCTCCTAAGGAGCTGCTCAGAAATAAGGAACAGCTCCTAACGCCGAAAGAGGACATCTGAGCATGTCCTCTTTCAAAATCTCTTTTAAAAGCCCGAAGTGCCGGTGCCCCGCCTTTTGACTCCTAGCGTAAAGCCAGGTGGGTAACCGCAGCATACGTCTCTGCCTTCCGTTCGAAGACGGCCTGACATCAATCGCAGCAATCTGGGGAACCCGTTCAAGTCGATGTAGGTTCAAAAATAAACAGAACTGTCGCACACCCCAGGCAGCATATTATATTTCTTGTTCTGACAAGTCTTCTGATAAGTTCATTATGCCATCATTATTCCCTTAAGTCAATATCCAATGTTTTCCGCAGCATTTTCAGGATTTTATGGACGAAGGAGTCGATCCTTTCTGCTGTCAGTTCCTCTTCGTCCGGCGTAAATGTCACAGTGAATGCCATGGACCGCTTGCCTTGCGGAATCGGGTTTCCCTCATATACATCAAACAGGGCGACATCGCTTACCTGCCTGCAGGCCCCACGGATCACCTCTTCCACCTGGGCACAGGTAATCTCCTTCGCCATCACCAGCGCCAGATCCCGTTTCTCCACCGGGAACTTCGGGATCGGCGTAAACTTCACGGCATTGCCATAGTATTTCTCCAGACGGCTCAGATCCAGCTCCAGCAGGTATGCCTTTGTCCTGAGATTGAAGGTTTTCATCAGTTCATAGCGCACGGTTCCCAGATAGCCGACACATTCCTCCCCACAATAGATCATGGCGCACTGGTAGGGATGCAGGAATGGCTTTTGCGCATTTTCATAGGTAAAGGAAACCCGGAGGAACGCGGCAACCGTATCCGCAATCCCTTTCATCGTAAAGAAACTTTCCTTCGAACCCCAGATCCCGGCGCACAAGGTTTCCTTTTCCCTGGGATAATCGGTAAGCGGAAGCGCGTCAGCCTCAAACCTGCTCGCGATCTCAAAAAGTCTGCCATCGATCGTCCCTGCTTTTTCATTTCTCTCGATCGCGCGCAGCATGCTGGGAGCAAGTGTTGTGCGCAGGATCGACAGATCTTCATTGATGGGGTTCAGAATCCGGATTGCTTTTTGCTCCGGCGCAGTTTCTTCAAATCCCATCAGATCCAGGTCTTGCGGGCTGTAGAAGGAATAATGCATGGCCTCATACAATCCTTCCGCGCACAGCCTTTCCTTCAGCGCCTTGACCGTCTTCTGCTTCAGTGTAAGCCCGCCGGCCGTCACGGCAGCGGTCTTCAGCATGGTCGGACGGATATGGTCATATCCGTACATCCGGATAACCTCCTCCGAGATGTCCGGGTAGTTCTCGATATCCGTGCGGAAGGCCGGAACCATGAGCTTCAGCTGATCTCCTTCCGCCTCAGGCGCAAAGCCAAGGTTTTTCAGGATGCGCAGGATCTCCGCCGTCGGGACTTCGATGCCCAGCACCGCATTCACCTTTTCGATCGAAACCGTCATGGGAGAAGGATCCACCGAATTCCCGGTATTGGTATCACAATGAGTCTTTGCGACCTTTCCGCAGCCAAGCGCTTCCGTCAGATGGAGCGCCCGTTTCATCGCCATCACCGTCGTATACTCATCGACGCCCTTCTCAAAACGGGCGCTGGCATCGGTCCGCTTTCCCAGCGACCTGCTGGTGTGGCGGATGTTATCGCGCATGAACTTTGCAGACTCAAACAAAACGGCATGCGTGGTATCACGGATCTCCGAATTCAGCCCGCCCATGACTCCCGCAAGGGCAACCGGCCCCTCGGCATCGCAGATGCACAGGGTATTCTCATTGCAGACATACTCCTGTTCATCCAGCGTCGTAACCACTTCGCCTTTCTTCGCGCGGCGCACGACGATCCGCCCGCCCCGGATGAAGTCCTCGTCAAATGCATGCATGGGCTGCCCGAGTTCCAGAAGGACATAGTTCGTGATGTCCACAATATTGGAGATCGCATTCATCCCGGCCAGCGCCAGCCGCCTGCGCATCCAGGCCGGTGACGGCCCGATCGTTACATCATAAACATAATGGCCGATATACCGCGGGCAAAGGTCCGGCGCTTCAACCGATACACGGAACCCATCCTTCTCCATCTGCGTGGGATGGAAGCTCAGATCCGGTTCTTTCAGTTCCTTGCCAAGCACTGCCGCCACTTCACGCGCGATCCCGAAGATGCTCTGGCAGTCCGGACGGTTCGCCGTGACCGCAATGTCGAACAGCCAGTCATCCAGTCCGACGATGGGCTTGATGTCGGCGCCGGCAGGGGCATCCATCGGCAGTTCAAGAAGCCCGTTATACCCCGCGCCCGGATACAGGTCTTCATTCAGCCCGATCTCCACGCCGGAGCACAGCATCCCGCAGGATTCATAGCCGCGCAGCTTCCCTTTCTTGATTGTCATGACGCCTTCCACCGTCACGTGATCCTTAGCAGTTGCGTAAACCGTCGCCCCGGGGAGCGCCAGGGGATACTTCTTTCCTGCCGCGACATTATCTGCCCCGCAGCACACCTGGAAGGTGCCATGCGCCCCCGCGTTTACGGTGGTTACATGCAGATGGGTATCCGGGATCGCCTCACAGGTTTCGACCAGGCCAACCACAACGTCGTGGATCTCTTCGCCTGTCTGATGCAGTTCTTCTACCTCAAATCCGCAGGAAAACAGCTTCTCCTGTAATTCCTGGGGGGTTACATCAATGTCAACATATTCTTTCAGCCAGCTTAATGGTGCTAACATAATTTCCTCCGTTATTCCGTGACAGCGCCTTACCGGTCACTTATCTGATTCAGGACTCTCAGATCCGATTCGAACAGCTGCTTGATATTATTGATTCCGTATTTCAGCATGGCAACCCGCTCGATGCCGATGCCAAATGCCAGGCCGGAATAGACATCCGGGTCAATCCCGCAGTTTTCCAGAACCTTCCGGTTCACGATCCCTGCGCCCAA
>CAMORF010000243.1 GCA_946623485.1 uncultured Clostridia bacterium | reverse complement strand
GATGCTGAGAAGCGCGTTTTCATCATATATACGATTGAGGAGATTCAGGAGGCACTCGGAATCGGGAACAAGAAATCCATTCGATTACTTACGGAGCTTGGGAAAATAGGACTGATCGAACGAAAGCGACAGGGGCTGGGAAGGCCGAATCTGATTTACGTGAAAAACTTCATACCGACCGGGATGACAGAAAGACACGTACAGAAGTGTCAAAGGGACATTTCCGGAAGTGTTACGACGACATCTGCTGAAATGTCAATTGGACATGGAATCTATACTGATACAAATCATACTGATAGGAGCAATACCATTCACATCTCATCTTTATCAGGATGTGATGACGATGCGATGCGTATGCAGAAAGATTACGAATCATTTTTCAAAAAACAAATTGAGTATGATCGGATTCTTTCGGAATATCCGTATGATAAGGAACGTCTGGATGAAATTCTCGGACTTCTGGTTGATACATGCACGAGCGGGGTAAAGACAATCCGTATTTCCGGAGACACCAAGCCGATGGCAGTAGTTCGCAGCCAATTGATGAAGTTAAATCAGTTTCATATCGCCTATGTGATGAAGTGCATGTCCGAAAATGACACAAAAATCAGAAATATAAAACAATATCTGTTGGCGGCGTTATACAATGCTCCACTTACCATGGGACACTTTTACCAGTCCTGGGTGAACAATGATATGGCTGAAGGCAGGATCTGAAGGGAGGTGATCGCACATGCCTGAGAATAAAACATATGTCAGACCGCACGGGAACAGGGGCAGTACCAAAAGACAGGAGCAGGTGAAGCAGATACCGCTATCCGAACTTCATCCGTTTAAGAACCACCCATTTAAGGTGCTGGATGACGAAATGATGGAAAAGACAGTAGAAAGTGTCAGGATGTTTGGCGTGATGACGCCGGCAATCGCAAGACCACGGGAACAGGGAGGGTATGAATTGATCTCCGGTCACAGGAGACTTCATGCTTCCGAGATTGCGGGAAAAGAAACGATGCCGGTGATCATAAGAAAACTGGATGATGATGCAGCGGTGATTCTCATGGTCGATTCCAATCTGCAAAGAGAAAAGATTCTGCCGAGTGAGCGTGCATTTGCATACAGGATGAAGCTGGATGCCATTAAGCGACAGGGAAGGCGGTCGGATTTGACTTCCCGACAACTTGTCGGGAAGTTGGAAGCGGCGGATGTCATAGGCGTTGATACGGGTGAGAGTGGGCGTCAGGTACAACGTTATGTCCGGCTCACGGAGCTGCTTCCGCCATTGCTGGACATGGTGGATGAAGGGAGAATAGCGCTTAATCCGGCTGTGGAACTCTCCTATCTTACTAAGAGTGAGCAGGAGCTGCTTCTGGATGCAATGGATTATGCCCAGGCAACACCGTCTTTATCACAGGCGCAAAGACTAAAGAAGCTTTCTCATGACAATCTGTGTACTTATGAGGCTATGTGTGCAGTGATGTCGGAGGAAAAGAAAACAGATCTGGACAGGGTGACATTGGGGAATGATGTACTGAAAAAGTACTTCCCGAGAACTTACACTCCGAAACAGATGGAGGACACGATCATCAGGCTTTTAGAGCAATGGCAACGAAAACGGCAAAAGAAAACGGAACAACAGCACTGAGGCGGCTTTCTGAACGGAAGCCGCTTTTTATGCAAAGGAGGAAACATGAGGGAAGATTATGTGAATGAAGACAGCACTCTGAAGATGGAGAAGTATCTCCTGCTGGAAATCTGCGATATGGTCAACACTATATCAGGTTGTACAAATATCATAAGCTCATTTGTAAAGGGAGATCTGGATATTGACGGATTCGTCGAGGCGTTTGAGCGTATCAACAATAATACTTCTACGTCAGGAAAGGAAAAAGAAATGTGTAAGGCACTGAGCAGTCAGATCCAGGAAAAAATCGGTCTGGACAAATCGGACGGAAAAGATCCTCTCGCGCGTTTTGACGATTACGAGAAGGAAATCCACTGTGTCATATCGTATACGCCAGGCGAAAGGCTGGATGTGATGTATTCTCCGGAGTGTGATGAAATGATCTATGCGCATCCGGAAGACTATATGTGTATAGGAATCCCCGATACAAAAGTTATGATTGTTTATAACAAGAAAACGGCAATTCGGACAGAGGGAAAAGTCCTGACAACGGAACCGGTCATGTTCTTTGCTGCGGATGACGATGGTGAATACAGCGAGATTGACGATGATGCTCTTTCGCTCGTTTTGGAATACATCATTGAATCTCAGGCGCAGATCACATGTTATGGAGAGTTGATCCATGCCCTTGGAGTTCCGGGCGGGAGGTGTGTATGAAAGAATACGATGTGAATATCCGGGAAACCATGGAAATGACGGTCACGGTGAGCGCAAAATCTGCGGAGGAGGCAAAAGACCTTGTCGAGCAGGGATGGAGCAACGGGGAATATGTCCTCACGGAAGAAAACTTCGTCGGCGCGGTCTTTTCCATTGAGGCGGAGCGTGAGATCGCATTTGAAAAGACAACCGTCATCATGGTGGAACCGCAGAAAGCACCGGTCACTGTGGAACTGGAAGGTGTCCAGAACGAGATCAATGACCTGATCGGCGGTGAGATCGATATCCTGCGCCCGTTTGACGATGACGTTGCGGTTCTTTGCAGCGAGGGGCGTGATAAAGGGATGTTCCCGTTAAACCGTGCTCTTTACGATGAAGATCACAGGGTATCGGACATCATACGGGGAACGTTCCTTGTGGTAGGGATGTCTGATGACAGCTTTGTTTCTCTTTCCCCGGAGCAAAAGGATAAGTTCAGCAAGCTGTTTGAAACGCCGGAGAGCTTCATCCGTATGGGGAAGAACATCATGGCGATTCCGCTGGAGGACACGAAGCCGAAGTCTAAGGATGTTTTGGAGAAGCCAAGGGTAAAGAGTCCCGAGCATAACGCGCATGGTGCGTCGCTGTGAGAAAGGGGGATAGCCTATGCAGGAAGAAGTTGAAAGCAGGAGCGTCCACCTTGCGATTTCAGGTACAAAGCTGACAGGGCGGATGATCATGAACGGGATGCGGGCCTATTTGCGCCACCGTGAATCCGTGAAGCGGGGCAAGGCAATCGCAAAGCAGACCGACATCAAGCACGGTCAGCAGACGGTGAAGGAGCTGATCGGTCAGAATCAGGGAGTGAGCAGCATCCCCCTGAATGATGACCGGATCAAGGATTTTACGCGGATTGCAAAAAAGTATGGTGTGGATTTCGCTGTCACAAAGGACAAAGGCGCATCTCCGCCAAGATACACCGTCTTCTTCAAAGCGAGGGATGCGGATGCGCTGACATCTGTCATGTCGGAATACACCGACAGGGTGATGAACAAGGAAAAGCGTCCGAGCGTCCTGAAACAGCTGAACAAGTTCAAGGCACTGGTTGCGTCACTGCCGAAGAAGGTACGCCAGAAAGAGAAGGAGCAGGTCTTATGAAGAACAAGAATGTGAAGAAGCTCCTGATCCTGAACATACCGTATATCATCATCGGTCTTGTGGCAAACAATTTCGGGGAAGCATGGCGGCTTGCGGAGGGGGCGGACGCGACAGCGAAGGTCACAAGTCTTATGAACACGCTTCCGGTCGCGCTGCACAATCCGCTGCCATCGCTCCATCCGCTTGATCTGTTCATCGGTATTGCCTGCGGCGTGCTGATGCGGATCGCAGTCTATATGAAGGGCAAGAACGCAAAGAAGTACCGGCATGGAGAAGAATACGGGTCTGCCCGCTGGGGAACCGCAAAGGACATCGAGCCGTTTATGGATGAAGCGTTTGAGAATAACATCATCCTGACAAAGACGGAGCGCCTGATGATGGGGAGCCGGCCAAAGAATCCGGCGAATGCCAGGAATAAGAATGTCTTGATCGTGGGCGGCTCCGGTTCCGGCAAAACGAGATTCTGGTTAAAGCCCAATTTGCTTCAATGTACCTCAAAATCTCATCCCTGCTCATTTGTGGTAACTGATCCGAAAGGAGATATCGTCGTGGATTGCGGGAACGCACTCCTTGCGAATAATTATCGGATCAAGATTTTCTCCACTTTGAATTTTAAGAAGTCGATGCACTACAATCCTTTCGCCTATATCCACAGCGAAAAAGATATTCTGAAGCTTGTGACGACGCTGATCACGAACACAAAAGGCGACGGAAAAGCCGGGGACGAGTTTTGGACGA
>CAMORF010000242.1 GCA_946623485.1 uncultured Clostridia bacterium | reverse complement strand
CCACCGGACTTCTGGGCAAGAAGACAGCAGTGAAAGTGTGAGGTGGGACATATGGCGAAAATCAAGGCAAAGAATCGGAAAAAAAGCACAAGGACATATCTTATTTGTTTTGCCCTGGTTCTTGTGTTCTGGGCTGTCATGGAGATCATGGGGAATGCAGGCATGCTTTCGAGCAAGACGCAAGGCCTCCTGATTCCGATCTGCGCATATGCGATCATGGCGGTCTCCCTGAACCTGGTCGTTGGATTCCTGGGCGAGCTGTCGCTGGGGCATGCTGCTTTCATGCTGGCCGGGGCAACGGCAGGTGTTGTATTCTATAACGGTGCCGGCCTGAACATGCACCAGGTTCCCCGTGTCATCATTACTTTGATCATCGGCGCCGCTGCGGCAGGCTTGTTTGGCGTGATCGTCGGTGTTCCCGTGCTTCGTTTTTCAGGAGACTACCTGGCGATTGTCACACTTGCTTTCTGCCAGATCCTGAAAAATGTGCTCAGCACAACCTACCTCGGCGTGGATTCCAAAGGGATCCATCTTGCGTTTGACCAGGGATCCTTCCGGCTGGAGCCGGGGGCAAAGCCCCTGATCAAAGGCGCGCAGCCTATCTCCGGGATCAATAAGATCTCTCCGAATATCATGATCAGCTTCACCGTCGGCATCGTACTGCTTCTCCTGACGGTGGCCTTTGTGCTGAACCTGATGAATTCCAGGGCGGGGCGTGCAATCACTGCAATCCGTGATGACGAGATCGCTGCGAAGTCCATCGGCATCAACCTGACCAGGTACAAGCTGATGGCGTTCATATCCAGCGCGGTTTTCGCAGGGCTTGCGGGCGTGATCTATGTACTCAACCTTTCTACGCTGGACTTTAAGAAGTATGATTATAACCTGTCGATCAATGTTCTGGTGATGGTGGTGCTTGGCGGGATGGGCAATGTTCCCGGCTCCATTATCGCGGCTGCGCTTCTGACGTTCCTGCCGGAGCTTCTTCGCGACTTCAGCCAGTACCGGATGTTTATCTATTCGATCGTTCTGATTGTGATCATGCTGTTCAATCAGGCGCCTGCTTTTGTCCAGCTGCGCCAAAGGCTGCTGGCAAGAATCCGCCCCGCCAGGAGCGGTGCGGAAAAGATGCAGGAGAAGGCCGACGGCAGCTATTTTGAAAAGAGCGGAAAGGAGGATGAGTGATATGGCACTTTTGGAAGTGACGAATCTCGGCATCTCCTTCGGAGGACTTCAGGCAGTTTCCGGGTTCCACCTGACCATTGAGTCCGGACACCTCTATGGCCTGATCGGTCCGAACGGCGCGGGGAAGACAACCGCGTTTAATATGCTGACAGGCATGTATGTTCCGAGCCAGGGGAATATCATTTTAGATGGCGTGGACATCACCGGAAAAAGCCCTGAATTTATCTCAAAGGCGGGCATTGCCAGAACCTTCCAGAACATCCGCCTGTTCAAGGGGATGTCTGTCCTGGATAATGTCAAGGTCGGCATGCATAACAGAGTGACCTACGGGATGTGGCATGGGATTCTGCGCGACAAGGTATTCCGTGAACGGGAGAGACAGATGGATGCCAGAGCCATGGAGCTTCTGGAGGTGTTCGGAATCGCGGATAAAGCGGATTATGTTGCTTCCCAGCTTCCTTACGGGGAGCAGAGAAAGCTTGAGATCTGCAGGGCGCTTGCCTCTGATCCGAAGCTGCTTCTTCTGGATGAGCCGGCGGCGGGCATGAACCCGAATGAAACCCTGGAGCTGAGGGAGACGGTTCGTAAGGTCCGGGATGACTTTAACATCGCAATCCTGCTGATTGAGCATGACATGAAATTTGTAATGGGAATCTGCGAGGATATTACGGTTCTGGAATATGGCAAGATCATCGCGCATGGTGATCCGGATTCCGTCAGCAACGACCCGCGGGTAATCGCTGCATATCTGGGAGGTGAAGAGGACTGATGGGTGAGCTTCTGAAAGTTGAGAATCTGAATGTTTACTACGGGTCGATCCATGCCATTAAAGATCTGTCCCTCCATGTGAATGAGGGGGAGATTGTCACGATGATTGGTGCGAACGGCGCGGGGAAGACGACAACGATGCATGCGATTTCAGGCCTTCTGAAGTCCCGCAGCGGCTCGATCACATATGACGGACATCTGATTTCCAGGATGGATGCATACCGGATCGTCACCCTGGGGCTTGCCCAGTGCCCGGAGGGCAGGCGCGTGTTTTCCGGGCTGACGGTGCATGAAAACCTTGAGCTTGGCGCTTATTCCAGAAAGGATGGGAAGGCTGCCATACAGGATGATTTCAACATGGTGTTTGATATGCTGCCCAGGCTGAAGGAGCGCAGGAACCAGCTTGCCGGCACCCTGTCCGGCGGGGAACAGCAGATGCTGGCCATGGGGCGCGCGTTGATGTCAAAGCCAAAGATGCTTCTGCTGGATGAGCCTTCCATGGGGCTGAGCCCGCTCCTGGTCAAGGAGATCTTCAAGACGATTGTCCGGGTGAACGAGAGCGGCGTCACAGTCCTGCTTGTGGAACAGAACGCAAAGATGGCTTTGAATATCGCAGACCGCGGATACGTCATTGAAACCGGGAATATCACGATGGAAGGCAAGGCATCTGACCTTGCGGATGATCCTAAGGTAAAGCAGGCGTATCTTGGCGGGGCAGCGTAAGGACACGGTGCGAAACAAGGCGTTCCGAGCAGGGTGTGCCGGATTGTTACAAAGAAGAACCCGCTTTCAGCCGGAAAAGGGCTTAAAGCGGGTTTTCTGTTCCCATCTGACTGGCAGCGGAACCGCTTATTTCACTTTGGCGTGGTACTTTTCTTCGCAGTAGATGCAGCGATAGATTTCCTTTTCTTCATCCGCGAGGTAGAAGACATGATCCAGCTCCTGCTCAATCGATGTGATGCAGCGGGGATTCTTACAATGAATGACATTGACAAGCTTCCTGGGAAGCTTGAGCTGCTTTTTCTCAACTATCTTCGCATCCTGGATGATGTTGACGGTGATGGTATGGTCGATAAAACCCAGCGCGTCAAGGTTCAACAGCTCCAGGGGCGCTTCGACCTTGATGATATCCTTCTGCCCCATCTTGCTGGACCGCGCGTGCATGATCATGGCGACCTGGCAGTCCAGCTTATTGAGCTTCAGCCTTTTGTAGATGTCCATTGCTTTTCCTGCAGGGATATGGTCGAGCACGACTCCCTCATGCAGTCCGCCGATATTGAGCATATGTTCTCCCTTCATTCATTTACCTCCAGCAATGTCATGATCAGTGCCATCCGGATGTAGACCCCGTATTGGACCTGCCGGAAATAGCAGGCTCTGGGATCGTTGTCAACATCCACGGAGATCTCATTTACCCGGGGGAGCGGATGGAGCACAGTGCAATCCGGCCGGGCAAGCTTCATCTTTTCCGAATCCAGGATGTAGAAATCCTTCATGCGGACGTAATCTTCCTCGTTGAAGAAACGTTCCCGCTGGACCCTTGTCATGTACAGTACGTCAAGCTGCGGCATCGCATCTTCCAGGCGGATTACCTCTTCATAGGGAACATGGTTTTTATTCAGGATATCCTCCCTGACATAATCCGGGATCCTCAGCTCTTCCGGTGAGATCAGGATGAAGCGGATTCCGGGATAGCGGACAAGGGAAGAGATCAGGGAATGAACCGTGCGGCCAAACTTCAGATCTCCGCACAGGCCGATGGTAAGGTCTGTAAGACGCCCCTTGATCTGGCGGATCGTGGTCATGTCAGTCAACGTCTGGGTCGGGTGCTGATGTCCTCCATCCCCTGCGTTGATCACCGGGATGGAAGAGTGAAGGGAAGCAACATAGGGAGCTCCTTCCTTAGGATGTCTGATTGCCGCGATGTCGGCAAAGCAGGAAATGACGCGGATGGTGTCCGCGACGCTTTCCCCCTTGGATGCTGAGCTCGACTGGGCAGAGGAAAAGCCAATTACCTGCCCCCCAAGATTCAGCATTGCTGTTTCAAAGCTCAATCGGGTGCGGGTACTTGGCTCATAAAATAAAGTAGCAATTTTCTTTCTGTCACAAACGTGCGCGTATCCCTCCGGGTTTTTCTCGATTCTGGCGGCCAGATCCATCATCTGGTCAAGCTCTTCTATCGAGAAATCCAGAGGACTCATGCAGTGTCTCATGGGCCCCTCCTGCCAAATTCTGTTATTACCTGCTGTTTCCGGATCGGTTGGATCTGTTCATAAGTGATTTCT
>CAMORF010000241.1 GCA_946623485.1 uncultured Clostridia bacterium | reverse complement strand
ATAAACACCAGGATGAACAACTGCCCCTTTTATATCAACATAAACCTTATCTATGCACAGGCTTCGCTCTTTTGATGCATTGGAAATCTGCATCACACTGTCATCAGAATAGACATAATTATTCCAGTCATCATTGTCCCCAATGATGAATTTCCAATAGATATCCTCCTTTATATACCCATCCGGAACATAGACTTCGTGCAGATAGTACTGGTGGTTCTTCTTCAGTGCCACGCCATCCTGGGACATGTTGAGCATTACTTCGGCAAAGCCCGGACTGGCAACACTGTTTTCATCGTTTCCACTGGTCACAAAATAGATGCAATCATTATTATGGTGATTCTCCGGCGTGGGATAAGGAGACGTACGTCCATTTTTCACCACATCCCATTCCGGATCATCACCGCTGCCAAGATGATCCTTCTGGTATCTCATCTCAACCATATTGCCATTGTCATCATTCTCATACAGCTGGAAAACAGCACCGGGCAGGCCGTGGTTCATATCGTCATCCGCAAACTTAAAGATACGGATACGATAGGAAGCCGCAGTTCCCTCGTGGTCGGTTCGGAGGTAAGCAGGCTGTTCATTCACACTGGTATACCCCAGCATAGAAGCCGAGTTGTACATTGTAGGCGTAGTGCCCCTGGTGCCCAGCGGCCATGCCTCATAGGTAATGGTCACCTTCGTTTCATCCGGGATCCAGAATGTTCCCTTATTCTGATGGTAAGACCATTCTACAATCTGCCTGACTCCATTTTTATACTCAGGATCACATTTGATCTGTACAGTTTCAAAATCAACTGCAAGGTTCTGGTATTCATCCTCCATACTATAACGCTGGCCATTGTTCATTTTCAGCTTCATCGGATTGATGTGGATCGTATATTCTGCCAGCTCGCTCTCCGGATCATAAACACAGCTTTTCTGAACCGGATTGAGATCATTACTGATCGTCACCGTACTTTCCGGGTCATTCATATTGTCTATGTCAACATCCCAGATCGCTTTGTTCTGATAGGTTCGCTGGGTGTTGATGCGCTCTGCATCATCTGTCTCATTCACCAGCCTCTGCGCCTGCGCTTTAACCGTACTATGATCTACGGCAGCATAATACGACACCTCATAAAGCAGACCATATGTGTCAATTCCCAGTGATGTCTGCTTTCCGTCCTTTCCCGTTTTCATCAGGGGATACTTCATACTGTCAGCCTTATCAATGGAGATGACAAAGTCTTCCCCCGGAGCCCATGTGGTTTCTGAAGCCTCCTGCTGTGTTTCTCCTGAATACTGTGGTGTACCGGAGGATGGCTGCGTTTCACCTGACGGCTGTGTACCAGAGGATGGCTGCGTTTCACCTGGCGGCTGTGTATCAGAGGATGGCTGTGCGTTACCTGATGCCTGTGTATTGTCAGCCGACGCCAGCTTCGTGATCGTAACAGGCCAGCCTGCCTCCAGACTCGGGTTTTTTCGATATAACATAATCTTCGGTACCACCCCGGATACCAGTTCAGAATGATTCAGAGTAACTGCTTCCTGATCTAAGAGAGAATTTAATTGTTCAACCGGCACATACTTCAGAGGCTCATCGATCTCATCTTTGATAAGAATCTTTCCATCCTTAAATGAATCCTCATACAATCCCTCCAATGACAGGGTAAAACGATAGACAGGCAGCGTCAGGCCGGTTGCCGCATCCGTCCATGTCCCCACCTCTTCTTTGGATTTTGTAATCGTCGGGCTCTTCTTCGGTACCGCAAACGCCTCATGATACGCTTCTTTCCCGTTCAGAACCAGGTGTACCTTATTCCAATGCTCAGGAGAAACGGTCTGCTGCGCGCTGGCTTCCACCCATGCATTGTTGTTGAGTGTCCAATATGTAATGGTGATCTTGTCATCTTCCGTCCCCTGGGAATTCGCTTTCATGCCTTCCAGATCATTTTTATCATCGTTATCATCTGTATACGCAGTGTAGAACCAGAACACCACATCAGCGCCGGATGAGGATGGTACAGCAATGCACTGTTCTTCCGATGTAAGACCACTTACCACCAGGCTGTGATTCTCTTGATTGACAAAAGTATCAAAAACCGGCTCATCATCCAGCTCAATGTGGGGAAGCGTATCCTCCACAAGGGCACGGTCAAGGGCATACGACATGCGGTCAAAGGAAACCTGCCACTGCGTATATACCTTATCCTCGCCACTCTGGCCCTTTACATAATCATTCCTCAGGAATTTCTTCTCTACCGTTATCGGTGTATCAGGATCAATGCCCGGGAAATTGACAGGTCTGTCACGGGTCAGTCCGGCAATATCCTCGCTGGCCTGATTCCCGATATAGCCCGGATTTCCTTCCCCTCGCTCCACTTTCGTCCAGTATTCAACGACATAAGTATAGTGCGTATTCGTCTCCAAACTGGTTTCTGTTTTCGGCGGGATCGTCCATGACCAGCTGCTGAGGGTATCATCCTTCTTGTTGCCGGAAGCAGAGCGCTCGTATGTTGTAACCGCAACATTATCCCATGTTACATTAAGTGGTATCCCTGTATCTCCTGCTGCCGGCGTAAAGGCACCTGTAGTCTCGTTCACGCTGCCCGTGTTCGCATAGGCAGTCACCCGGAAGGGCTTATTTTCATCATCTGTCACATAGGTCGCAGCATTGCGTGCGCCGGCCCAGATCCTGTCGCCAAGGGTCGCTCCCTCAACGTCAATATACCTGTCAGGATTGTATACGACAGTCCACTTTACATACTGCTGCTTCCAGTTCTGATTGGGATACTCGGTTTCTCCTGTCTGCCCGTCATTATTCCCCTGCTGTTCCTGTGTTTCTGCCGGATTCTCTGACACGTCCAACACATATTCCGGTGATCCATGTGACTTGGCAAGCTGAAGGTAATCCTCATCCGGATCCAGGGCAAAAGAATCCTGATCCAGAAGTTTTCCCTCTGCATCCGTTGCTGTCGCGGTATTTTTCGTTGTCTCCTGGATGTCTCCATCCAGCTTTGTATAGTCCACATAGGCGGAATATGTAATTGTTGCCGTATCGCCATCCTTCAGTTCCTTCAGGGAAAGCGCAAATCCAGTTTCTGTATTAGTGAGGGTAAAGTTATCTTCAGCATATCCAGCCCCGCTTTTGTACTGAACAGCCAAATCATTTTGATATACCAGTGCTTTCCCCATGACATCGCTGATGGTCACATTCCGCGCTGTACCATCTGCTTTCACGGTCACCGTATAGTTCAGCTTACTCTTATCATTAGGGCTGGGAAATGAAGCCGCCTTGGTCAAATCCAGCGTAAACGTCGGGTCTGGTATGATCGGGACGATGACATCAGAAGAAAAAGCAATACTATCCGGCGGACCAACCTGTGGAATCCGAACCGTAAAGTCCAGCCTGAACGTGGCCCGGGGCGACGCATTCAACAGCTTCAGCTTGCTTTTATTCTCCGGGGCGTCATTCCAGCGTATCTCAAGCCAAGCAAGACTATCCCCTTCTTTCGCATGATAGATTACCCTGTTATCTGTCAACGTATTTCGTTTATCGAGAACGATGTCAAAATAAGATGTCGCCCCGTTCTCAATCGGCAGTACAACAGTATCGGGGAGATCAAATCTCATCGGACCCGTTTCAGAAAACTGAGTCTCAACCGTCGATGGATTCGTAAATTCATCCTCTGCAAAGAAAAGACGCAGGATATAATCATGAGCTGTACGCACCTCCATGGGATCCGGATCCTTCGAGCCTCCCACATGGATATTATCGTCCAGAAACTCAGCCTCAACCAAGAACGGTTTCAGATCCTGAAAGGTTTCCGGTTCTGTTGAATCCGTCACCCGGATCACCACGATCGTGCCGTTTTCCAGCACAAGCGTCAGCTTCTCCTCTGTGGCAAAGGGCAGAAGACTCTTCAGCAGCCAGTCCTGTTCTTCATCCGCAAAGCTTACCTCAATCAACGACGGGTCAGAAAAGACAACGGACTGTACATCTGATACGGAGAAGTCCATATTCAGGTTTGACAGCAACGCAGACAGCCAGACAGAGCTTTCCCCTTTCATATTCCAGGCATTGGACTCATAAGAAAAATCGACCGTATAGAGAACGCCAAACACGGAAAAGTGCTCCGCAGAAAACTGTAATCCTTCCTCATCCTCTTCAGAAGAAAGCATTTCACCTTCCTCTTCCCCAAAGTGAACCGCGCACGGAACTGCCTCCCCCTGCATCCATTCCGCAGACACGCAGACTTCTACCGGAGCAGCCGGCTGAACCGG
>CAMORF010000240.1 GCA_946623485.1 uncultured Clostridia bacterium | reverse complement strand
CACAGCCGTTACGCTGTGGAGTCCTGCTTTTGCAAAGTGGAAGTTTTCACCCGCCTTGATGGGATGATTCTCACCTTCATAACCGATAACGCCCTCGCCGTCCAGCGCAAAGATGATCGCCTCACCGGGAGCTGCGTGCTCGGAGAGGCCGGTTCCCTCATCAAACGCCATGACCACAAGCTTCATTTTATCGTTATGTACCACGTCCATATTGACGATCTTGCCCTCCACATAGGGAACGAGCTCCGCCAGTTTGAAGACTTCTCCTGCCTTGATTGCTTCGCTCATGGTATCATTCCTCCTTACCGTGATTTCAGTATAGACAGCGCATTCTGATGTTCTCATACCCATCGGAGTATCTGTCAATGTGATTATGGATTCACCGGTATGCAGCTGTTTAGAATAACCACCCGCGCCATAGACCTCCATGCTACCGTCAGCTATGATGAGCAATTTGTAATAGGAATAGATTTCTGCACTGATGTCCGTGTTCTTCCCCAGCGAAAAATAGATAATGTCATTTTCTCCACTGTGCACGGCCTTTGAGATTGTGCAGCCGGGCACCGGCTGATTATCTTTTGCTATGGAGAAAACTTCCCCGACCTTCTCTTTCATGACCTCACTGCCTTTTAATTGTATAGGTCACATTGTCGTTGGATGCAAGAACAAGTCCCGTCCCGTTTAACATGCCGCGCATCACTTCACTTCGAAGGGTGTAATAGATCTCCGATCCATCTTTCCAATACTGTGCATGGATGTCCTGCGTCATCGTCCAGGACAATTCATCCTCCGACTCCGAAACGACCGCATTTACTCTATCGCAGGGCATGCCGTTCACAAAGAAATCCTCGAATGCTTTATAGGCTTCTGTCGGAGAGGTGGAAGCTTGCAAAGTATATTTCTTTCCAAACGCAAAAGCAACGCCGCGGATTTCCTCAAATCGTGTCGTATTCGAAACGGTGCCGACCAGGTCGGCATAGCGCGTCTCTGCATCGTGAATCTGTTCCTGCAGCCAGCCGTGGATGTTGCTCTCGTCGATGACGTCTTCCAGCGCCGGAAGGTCTTTTGTGTATTTCGCCTGATCTTCGATCCAGCCCTCTCGTTTTGCATACGCGGCAATTGCCTTTGTCAACTTTTCCTGCCTGCCGATTTTGTGATACAGCCAGAAATGGATCGGTCCCAAAAATGCGCTCATAGGATTCTCACTTTCTGCTCTCGGCGATCTTATCGTTGATGGCTTTCACTACGGGCCCCGGCTCGAATCCGTGAACGGCACAGGCGTCTTCCAAACTTTCAGCCTGCGAAGCCGGGCAGCCGAGGCAGTGCATACCGATGCCGAGCAGCACTTCCGCCGTTTCGGGATAGTTGTTTACGATCTCACCGATCAGCGTTTTTTCATTGACATATGTGTTTTCCATGAGAATTTACCTCCCGTACTTGATTTTCTGAGCTAATTTTAGTATAATCAAGCCAACGTGTATGTTGGTACAACAACGAACGGAGCGTTTTTTATGAATACTTTTTTTCTGGCGAACACGCCGCTGTTTCATGGAATCAAGGAAGATGAAATCAAAGAGATGCTTTCCTGCCTGAATGCGAGGGAGCATAGCTATAGGAAAGACGAGGTAATATTCCGTGCAGGTTCATCCGTCGGCGAAATCGGACTGATTCTCTCCGGCAGCGTGAATATCGTTGTCAATTTCTACTGGGGTAGCAGTCATATTTTCGGACACATCGGCAAAGGACAGGTGTTTGCGGAAAACTATGCCGCAATTCCCGGAAAAGAATTAATCTGCGATATCGTCTCCTGTGAGGAGACGGAGGTGTTGTTTCTGAATATGCGGAACATGCTGACGACCTGCCAAAGGGGATGTGCATTCCACACAAGAATCATTCAGAATATGCTGAAGATATCCGCACAGAAGAATCTGAATCTATCTACCCGGATGATGCATACGGCGTCAAAATCCTTGCGCGAAAGGCTGCTCTCCTATCTTTCGGAGCAGGCATTAGAGCATGGAAGCACACATTTCACGATCCCGTTTGACCGCCAGCAGCTTGCGGACTATCTTGCTGTAGACCGCAGCGCCATGTCCAACGAGCTCTCCAAGATGCAGAAGGACGGACTGATCACCTATCATCGGAATGAATTCACGCTAAACGAGGCTGCGCATGATGAATGAACTCTTGTGTAAACGAATTTACAACCCGGCGGAAATCTCAGACGGATACCGGATTCTCGTCGACAGACTCTGGCCAAGAGGAGTCAAAAAAGAAGTTGCTGCAATTGATTTGTGGAGGAAGGATATTGCTCCAACGAGTGAACTGCGGAATTGGTTTGCGCATATGCCGGAACGGTATGATGAGTTCACGACAAGGTACATACAGGAGCTGAACGTCAATCCTGCAGCGAAGGAATTTATGAGCCTCTGTATAGAAAAACTGCGGGAAGGTAATATAACTCTGCTGTATGCGGCAAAAAACGAGGAATATAATAATGCCATTGTATTGAGGCAGTGGCTGGAAGCAAAAATGAAAGGCTAAGAAAAAACTCTCTGTCCTTATCAACGGGCAGAGAGTTTTTCATATGTGTCAGTTTTTGAAGTGTTCCTTTGCAAATTCCATATCCTGTACCAGCTCGACTGTGCCGAGGTACTTTCCAGTCTTGTCTCGAACAGCCATATACTTCACCAGCATTGTCCTGCCGCCCTTTTCCATCCAGACGGGAACTTCATCCCTGCGGTTATTCCGGAAATCATCGATGATCTGGCGTACCATCGGTTCGATCTTCGGCGGATGGCAGGAGAAGACCTCGCGGTCGATGGCCATGCCTGGGCGTTTGAATACCTTGGCCCCCTCATTAAAGAAGCGATTGATGTTCTCCGCATCGACGAAGGTAATCTCCATGGGGATGGTATTCAGAAGCGCGGTCAGCTGTTCAATCGTCATGTGCCCGCCCGGAAGGACGATTTCGTCGCTGGTGCCGATTGCTTTAGAAGACCGACACTTTTCAGCCTTTTCCCAGATTTCCTGAGCCACACCGAAGCAGATATCGTAATCCTTAACGTCGTGATAAATTCCATACCATTCTTCTTCCGAGAAATTCACTGCGCAGATGGGGAATAGAATGTTCTGCTCCTTATAGATCATTTCTTCGGCACGCTTCAGCACCGCATCAAGGCGGGCGTTCCAGGAATCCCCGTGCTCGGTTTCCATCGCCAGCGTGCCAAGCTCGTCACGGATTTCATCGTCTACAGTCCACATTACGTCGGAGGGGCCTGAAACGCCGTATTTCACCTTCAGCAGGGGATAAAGCAGATCCCCTTTCTTTGCGTAATGGATGGAAAGCTCACGGATTGCGGGGATCAGCGCCAGGTCTCCGCTTTCCTTAAAGCTGGCAAGCAGGCTTGCCAGCGCATGATTTTCCTTCGTCAACGTATACAGAGGATGCCCAACGATTTCTTCCATCGCCGCAGCGCGAGCTTTCTTGTCCGAATAGTCTTTCTTTGGATAGGAGTCCCGCTTTTTCAGCTCGGCTGCTGCTTTTTCACGAAGCAGAGATGCCTCTACTTCCTTCTCCGCATTGGCGATCCGTTCCTCCGTTGTTGCTCCGTGGAAAAGTGCGGAATGGATATCGCAGAGCTTTTGCACCTCGGTAAGTGGAGTGCCTTCCTTCATAAGCTCCTGCTCGGCTTTCATGATCTCGGACGCCTCGACTTCCCCAAATTCACGGACAAAATCGGCGCGAACAGCGTCCAGATCCTCCCCATCACCAAGACGGCGAAGATACGCCTTCAGCTGCTCGGTACGGGTTTTGGAATCAGCCAAAGCCTGGGACATTTCTTCCGCAGCTCCCGGGGAAACGGCCATATCCGGCATCTCGCCCACGAACTCAAATCCCTTTGACATAAACGCGGCCACAACGTTCATCATCGGGATGTTCTTCATTTTTGCGCCCTTAGGGATGGTCATAATCTTTCCCGCAGAGTGAAGTACCGGTTTCTTCGTGATCTCGGTAAAACCAAGCCCCGCCATAATATCGATCAGTTCAGGATACTCCTGAGTCAGCTCGTAAACAGACTTCGTAAGATCAAGCTTCTTTGCCATATCGATACTCTCCTTATATTCTGGTTATGGAAAGTATACTGCTATTCTCTCTTGTTGTATGTTGTTCAAACAACATGAATGAGTGTGGAAGCGTTATCTTCCTCCTCGAGAGTATTCAACACTTATTTTGTATTCGGATGTCTCTTTCCGGGACAACCAGATACAAACT
>CAMORF010000239.1 GCA_946623485.1 uncultured Clostridia bacterium | reverse complement strand
GCGTCGCCTATGACGGCAATACGGAGCAGGTCGAGTTCGACATGACATTTGAAGAAGATACCGAGCTGACCGGATATATGTACCTGCACCTGTATGTTGCCGCGGAGAGCTACAACGACATGGATATGTTCATCAATATCCAGAAGGCGGATGAGAACGGAAACTGGCTGCCCTGGTATACGCTGAATGAACCGCATCCGGGCGCATGGGGCAAGTGCAGGATCTCACACAGGGAGCTTGATCCGAAGGAATGCCAGAAGGTCAAGGGATTGATGATCCAGCCTGTCATGGCGCACAAGAGAGAGCTCAAGGTGCAGCCGGGGGAGATTGTCCCCGTTGACATCGAGATTGTGCCGAGTGCCCGTATCTGGCATAAGGGCCAGAAGCTGCGGGTACAGATCGCCGGCCGGTATATCCGCGAGGGATGGTTCGAGCCGCTGGCATGGGATACAGATAACCACGGACGCCAGATCATCTACACCGGGGGGCAGTATGAGTCCTTCATCCAGGTGCCGGTGATCCCGCCGAAGTACAAAGCCGGGGATTATGTGTATCGTTGAATCCGGAAAGGCCGTTGGCATGATACTGGGAATCGGAACGGATCTTCTGTATCTTGGAAGCATCACGGACACATCTCTTGAAAAGGGGGATCCGTTTTACGAGAAGATGTATACAGAGAAGGAAAAGCTGCAGGCAGAGGAATCTGCCTGCAGGGGAGAGTATCTCAGAAGGCGGTTCGCAGGCAAGGAAGCGGTGTTCAAATGCCTGGGGGAGGATCCGGATGAAGCGCGGATCTGTGAGATTGAGATCCTGGATGATCTGAGCGGAGCTCCTTATGTGACACTGTATGGCTGCCTGAAGATGCGCGCGGACAGGAAGGGCATCCGGCAGGTTCTCATATCCCTGTCTTCTGAGAAAGAATACGCAGCTGCATTTGCAATCGCCCAGACATAGATGCCAGGCTGGAATTCGGTTGAATCGATCGGATAGACCGGATAGGTGCGTGCCTGGAAATGCAGTGCTACAGCGAAAGGGAAGAGAAGAATATGACATTAATCGAGACTTTGATCGAAAAAGCAAAAAAGAGCCCGAAGCGGGTCGCGCTTCCGGAGTGTGAGGCGGAGAAGACGCTTCTTGCGGCAAGGCGCGTCAAAGATGAAGGGATCGGGATTCCGGTGCTCGTCGGTGATCCTGCCGTGATTGCCGAAACGGCGGCAAAGGCCGGGGTTTCGGTGGATGACATGGAGGTTGTGAATATCCTGGATGAGGCAGCCCGGGACAGCGTGATCGCGAAGTATATGGAGTATCCGGACACGAAGCGCCAGCTTTCCGAGAAAGGCGCCCGCCGGAAGATGAAAAACCCGATGTATTACGCGATGATCATGGAAGCGGCCGGACTTGTGGACTGCACCTTCTGCGGTCATGTGAATACCACCGGCGACGTGCTGATGACTGCGATGCAGGCGATCGGTATGCAGGACGGGGTGGATGTACCTTCCATCTTTGCCTTGACTGAAATCCCGGGCTTCTCCGGATCGGAAGGAAACCTCCTTGCCCTTGCGGACTGTGGATTGAACCCGGAGCCGAAAGCGGATGACCTTGCGTCCATCGCGATTGCGACCTGCGATAATGTGAAGGCTTTGATGGGATGGGAACCCCGGTGCGCTTTTCTCAGCTTCTCAACGCTGGGCAGCGGGGCCGCAGAGAGCGTTGACAAGATCAATGCTGCGATCAGCATCGTAAAGGAGCGCCGTCCTGACTTGAAGGTGGATGGAGAGTTTCAGCTTGACACTGCCGTGCTGCCGCAGGTTGCGGCAAAGAAGGTCAGGCGGGAGAGCGAGGTTGCCGGAAAGGCGAACATCCTGATCTTCCCGGACCTGACAGCCGCGAATATCGGAATCAAGATGATCCAGATCTTTGCCGGTGGCAAGGGCTACGGGCATACCCTGTCCGGGTTTAACAAGCCTGTGGCGGATTCCTCCCGGGGATCTTCCGTGGAGGAGATCGTGGGAGATATCGCGATGGTGATCATTGCCGCCCGGTGACCGATCAGGATTACACGGATGAAAAAGCATGCATTTACACAGAAGAAGGAGTCAGCTATGGGATATAAGATTTTCACCCTCAGTCCCGGTTCTACCTCCACAAAACTGGCGGTGTTTGACGGGGAGGAGAGACTGTTCAAGGCCAATGTCCAGCATGATCCTGAGGTTTTGAAGACCTTTGCAAGAGTCAGCGAGCAGAAGCCTTACCGTGTCCGCACGATCCTGGACGAGCTGGAGAAGGCAGGAATCCGGATCACGGACATGGACGCTTTTGCTGCGTATTCAGGCGGACTTGTATCTACGCCCGGCGGTGTTTTCCCCGTCAATGAAAAGATTCTTGACGACTGTACTTCGGGCCGTCTGATGGAGCATCCGGCGATCCTGGGCGCCCAGATCATCGATGCCTTTGCGAAGGAGACGGGCAAGCCTGCGTACCTGGTGAATCCGCCGGATGTAGATGAATTTGAAGACGTTGCACGTGTCACAGGGATCAAAGGCGTGTACCGGGAATCCCATGTGCACGTCCTGAATCAGAAGGAAGTAGCCATGCGTGCCGCCGCCCAGCTGGGCAGGAAATATGAGGAGTGCAACTTCGTCGTCTGCCATGTAGGCGGAGGAACCTCCATTACGGCGCAAAAGCAGGGCAAGATCGTAGATGCCAATGATGTGCTGAACGGAGACGGGCCGATGGCGCCGAACCGAAGCGGATATGTCCCGCTGATGCCGGTTGTGAAGATGTGCTTCTCCGGCGATTACACGCTGGATGACATGAAAAAGAAGATCAGCAAAACCGGCGGTCTGCTGGGACTCCTGGGCACCGATAACATGATTGAGATCCGCAAAAGGATAGCGGACGGTGATCAGTGGGCGGAGCTTGTCGCGCACAATTTTGCCTATCAGCTGGCAAAGTACATCGGCTCTTATGCCTGTGTCCTGGAAGGAAATGTGGACGCCGTCGTGATGACCGGCGGTGTTTCGAATGATGAGCAGTTTATCGCGGATGTGAAGAAATATGCCGGATGGATCGCCCCGTTCATCGTATATGGCGGAGATTTTGAGATGGAGGCGCTTGCGTCCGGCGCGATCCGGGCACTGACCGGCGCGGAAGAGACGAAGGAATATACCGGCGTTCCGGTATGGACGGGATTCGATTTCGAACCGAAGGACTGAAGAGGCTTGGGGTAAGGCGATGGCAAAGAGGATAAGACTGTGTCCGGAGGTTACGGACCCATCCCTGCGGGGATTTCTGGATATGCTGCCGGATCTCCGGGCGTTCAATACACAGTTGGTGATGCGCCAGCAACACTTTGCCCGGACAGAGGAGTTTTCCCTGCCCGGAAGGAAGATCAGCATCTGCTTCCATCAGGCAAAGAGCAGGGATGGAATCCTCCTGGAGGAACCAAGGCCGGTGCTTTTTGAGTTTCACGGCGGCGGCTTTATGCTGGGAGATGCGGAAAAAACGGATGCCTTGTGCGAACGCATCTGCAAGGATCTGGGAATCCATGTGGTTGGCGTGAATTACCGGCTTGCCCCGGAGCATCCATTTCCGGCAGCGGTAAAGGATGCCTATGGTGTGATCCGACGGATGCATCAAAGAGCGGATCAGTATGGAATAGATCCTGGGCGTATGGCTGTGATGGGGTATTCTGCAGGCGCGACGCTTGCGACGGTTGCTGCCATGCAGGCCGTATTGAATCAGGAGCTGACGCTGAAGGCGCAGATCCTTCATTACCCATATCTGGACGCGGTCCATCTTCCGGAGGAAAAGAAGCATTATGACTGTGATATGGCCAATGAGGTCATGCGCGCATTTACCATTCTGTATTCTTCGGAGGAGGAGCGAAGGCATGTTTATGTGTCTCCGGTTCTTGCGGGGGAGGAAGAACTGAAGGGGTGTGCTCCCGCATTGATTCTTCCAGGGGGGAGAGATTCCCTGAAGGAGGAAGGGCTTCTGTACGCGGAACACCTGAAAGCAGCAGGGGTACCGGTGACGGTCCGGGTCATGGAGCGGATGCATCACGGGTATGTGGAGGATGCCGCGAATCCGGAGGCTTATCAGACAACCGCTCCTGAGGTAAGGAGAACCCATGATCCTTCCTTCCGGAAGGCAGCGGATGAGGCAATTGAAATGAGCGAAACGTTCCTGCGGGATCGATTTGAATTGGAATCATAGTAACTTATTTCAAACACAGCACAAACTAAGACAGGAGGAATAATCATGAAAATCTTAGGGAT
>CAMORF010000238.1 GCA_946623485.1 uncultured Clostridia bacterium | reverse complement strand
CTATCGGATGAAAAGACAAGCAAGATGTACAAGTTATTTTGTAACAGATCCTAAATGCGTTTACGATAAGAACCTAATGCCCCCAGGCAGGTACTGCCAGGAAATGAAAGGTGCTTTTGACACCCGCGTCATTGGATGATTCAGGCTTAGGATCTGGTCATAAAAATGCTTCTTCCGGACAGAATGAGACTGCCGCCAAGAGAGTAACCCTCACAGCGGCAGTCTCTTTTCACACTGTTATCTCTATCCTTTTTTGTCATAGACCTCCGCGCTCCGGATCAGCATCCGGAGCCGACGGAGAATGTCCCCGCTCCTGTCTTGAAGGTCAGAATCACTCAGCATCCTTGCCCATGACCTCCTTATAGGTCTCAGGAGTGACAACCGTTGCAGGAACTGCAGTTTCCATGACAGGCTCTTCGCCGGCAAGAATCTGCTCCAGGACCTCTACAGAGCCTTCGCCAACCTGCAGGGAGGAGAAGTATGCAGCAGCCTTCATGCAGGTGCCGTCTGCGCCCTTATTGTTCCATTCATCCTTCGCCATGTATCCGCCAAGACCGACTACACAAGCGTTCTTGTCCAGGCCGGCGCTCTCAAGAGCACGGCAGGCACCGATCGTACCTTCTTCATTCGCGCCGGTTACCAGCCAGGTGGTGATCTGCGGATTCGCGGTGAATACAGCAGCAGCCGCAGTGTTGCCCTTGTCAGTTGTTCCGTCATAATCTGCCTTGAAGATCCGATCTTCCGGGAAATCCGGGCACATCTCGGTCCACTTGTCAAGCTCGCCCTCTGCACGCGGCACGCAGCTGGAAACCGTATCCATGGTCATGATCAGAAGGCCGGTGTCCTCCTTGTCAACCAGTCCGTTATCAATCGCATAGTTGGCAATCCATTCACCATTCGCGGCACCAATATTATAAGCATCAATTCCAACCCACGGAGCAATCTTCTCTCCATCTACTTCCAGCGCGTCGTCAGCCGCGACAATCGGGATTCCGGCTTCTTCGCACTTGTCTACCGCCGCCTGGGACAGGGTCTGATCCGGGATGCAGGTAACGATACCGGCCGCGTTGTTCGCAATTGCATTGTCGATATCCTTCAGGTATTCCTCCGGGCTCATCTTCGAATCGACATAGATGAACTCTCCGCCGTCAGCTTCCACCTTCGCCTTTGCCGCGTTGCCCTCGTCGATGAACCATGTCTGGTCACCCGCTTTGTAGATTCCATATACGGTTCCGCCCGCGAAATCGTAGGTGGTGCCTTCCTTCTCCGTCTCAGCCGCGAACGCAGTCATGCCCATCGCCATCAGGGATGCCATTGAAAGAGCCATAACCTTCATCACTGTTTTTTTCATTGTTTTCTCCTCCTGAAAAATACTTTGCATTGTTACTTTATCTTCTGCGCCGCTTTTCGGCAGGCGCAGTGATTCCATATGTTAATGTTCCCGCCCCGCTTCGTCGAAACCATCAGGCTTTCTTCAGGCCTTCTTCGGGCTTTCTATATCAGGCGTTCTTCATCGAAGCTTCAAGCAGGGCTTTCTGTCTCCTCGTTTCACGGATGTAGTCGGATGTCAGCGCGAACAACAGCAGGGCGCCTCTGGCGACATACTGCCAGAAGGAATCCACGTTGACCATGATCAGGCCGGTGTTGAACGCCTGAATCAGGATAATGCCCAGCGCGGTTCCAAACATGGATCCGACGCCCCCTGCAAATGACGTGCCGCCCAGGATGACTGCCGTGATGGCATCGAACTCAAGGTTGACATTTGCCGCAGGCTGCCCGGCGTTCATACGTGCGGCAAACAGCATACCGCCCATTGCCGTGAGCATTCCGATCATGATAAAGCAGATCGTCACAATCCGCTTCGGGTTCAGGCCGGCCAGGCGGGCCGCCTCAGCACTTCCGCCAATCGCGTACACACTGCGCCCGAACCGTGTTCTCGCAAGGATAAATCCAAAGAGCACGATGCACAGGATCATCACCCAGACCGGAACCGGAAGTCCTACGATCCGGAAGGTACCAAGCTTGTTGAACGCCTGGTTCGTGATCGCAACCGGTTTGCCGCCGCAGATGATATAAGCAAATCCCCTGATGATGGTCTGGGAAACCAATGTCGCGATAAACGCCTCGATCCGGATCTGGTTGACCATCCAGGAATTGAACAGCCCGACTGCCGCGCCGGCGGCAAGCGTGATCACCATGGCGACCGGGATCGGCAGTCCCTTGTTCAGCAGGATCGCTACCAGCACACCGCAGAACGCTGCCAAAGATCCTGGAGACAGGTCATTCTGCAGGCCAATGATCAGGTACGTATGTCCGATGGCAACCATCCCGACCAGGGAAGAAGCCACCAGAAGATTGACCATATTCTGGGGGGTCAGGAAATTCCTGTTGAGCGAGGTGAACAGGGCGAACACTGCGATAATCGCAACAATCAGGACGATCTTATCCCCTCCTATGATGGATGTGAATTTTCTCTTTTCATTCATGGTGTTACTCCTCCATACCCAGTGCAAGCAGCTTGTCTTCCGTCGCCTCAGACGCCATCATCTCCCCGGACTTGCGCAAAGATCTCATGACGATAATCCGGTCGCTGAGACCGATCACCTCCGGAAGCTCAGACGAGATCAGGATTACGCCAAGTCCCTGCTTTGCGAAACGGCAGATCATCTCATAAAACTCACTCTTCGCGCCAACATCGATTCCTTTTGTCGGCTCGTCAAGGATCAAAACCTGCGGCTGTGTGGCAACCGCCCGGGCCACGATGCATTTTTGCTGGTTTCCACCGGAAAGTTCCAAAACCTTCTTATCCATGGAAGGCGTCTTAATCGCGAATTCCTTGATCCCCTCCAGCGCCATCTCCTTTTCTTTTCTCGTATTGATGATGCCGAGGGAATTCGAATTCCGGTCAAGGGATGCAATATCAATATTTCCTGCCACGCTCAGGTTGCCAAGCAGCCCCTGCAGCTTACGGTCCTCCGGCACCAGCATGATGCCGTTTTTCATTGCTTCCTTCGGGGAACGGTTTTCGATCTGCTTTCCGTTTAACTTCACGGTACCGCTCTTCCTCTTATCCGCGCCGATGATAGCACGCATCAGCTCAGTCCGTCCCGCGCCGACCAGGCCGGAGAAGCCCAGGACTTCCCCTTTGTGCAGCTGGAAGGAAACCGGCTTTACGTAATCCGAAGAAACATTATCCACATCCAGAAGGACGTCTCCGATCACCTTATCCTTATCCAGCGACGCGTATATGTCCCCCAGGTCTCTTCCGACCATCTTCTGGATCAGCTCGGCATCTGACACCTTCGCCGTTTCGAAGATCCCCACATGCCTTCCATCTTTAAAGATGGCCACCTTATCCGTGATCTGCCGAAGCTCGCTCATCCGGTGAGATACATACAGAACAATCTTTCCCTCCGCCTTCAGCTTCCGGATGATCTCAAACAAACTGTTGATCTCCGCATCCGACAAAGACGCGGTCGGCTCGTCAAAGGCGATGACCTTCAGGTTATCACGGCTGTAGGCCTTCATGATCTCCACCATCTGCTGATAGGCGATGGAGAGATTCTTCACCTTCTCCGTCGGACGGATCGGCAGGCCGAAATCGTCGATGATCTTCTGGGCCATCCGGTTGGCCTCTGCCGTATTGATGATCCCAAACCTTCCTGACGGCATGCGCCCCAGATATATGTTCTCAGCCACGCTCAGTTCCAGCAGGATCTGCCTTTCCTGATAGATGATGCTGACCCCTTCTTCAATTGCCTGATGCGGAGATTTAAAATGCTTTTCCTCCCCATCCAGCAGATAGGTTCCGCTCGTAGGCTGGTAGTCTCCGTTGAGCGTTTTCAGCAACGTCGATTTCCCCGCTCCGTTTTCGCCCAGAAAGGCAAGCACCTCACCGCCAAACGCCTGGAAGCTTACATCGTCCAATGCCTTGACGCCAGGGAAATACTTCGAAATGTGCTGAAACTCAAGAACCGTTCCCATTTCGTCTCCTCCTGTTAATATCAGTTACAATCCAGTTGCAAATACACGGTTTATAGATGTATTTGCCGGGAAATTGTCATTAAATTCCCCTGAATTTCTTCTATAGAGTACCAAATCAGACACAGTTTTTCATTCATCATTTTTGCCATCGTGTTTTGATTTCTTGCTCTCCATGATAAAAAAACGTAACTATTCAGCACCCCATTGCTCAGAACGCAAGCGTTCTTCGCAGGGGGCTGAATAGTTACAAAAAAACAGGCTTAGGAGCTGTTACAAAATAAATTGTGCAGATTGCGCAGGATTTTCATTCGAG
>CAMORF010000237.1 GCA_946623485.1 uncultured Clostridia bacterium | reverse complement strand
AAAATGCGTATTCCTGAGCAGTTCCTCCCCCTATAGTCAATCAGCATTTCGCTTATCTTCTGAGATTTTCCGGCGTAAACCGGAAAGGCATGATCTCATCAAGCGTATATGCCTTGTAATCTGTTTCGCTTTTTGCAAGGTAGATCGGAAACGATCCTGCGCAGAATTCCGCCATTACCTGCCGGCAGACTCCGCAAGGCGGGCAATATGGAAGCTCCCCGTCCTCCGGTCCCCCGCTGATCGCGATTGCGGCAAATGTACGTGCTCCCTCGCTGACCGCCTTGGCAAATGCTGTCCGCTCCGCGCAGATGCAGGGGGAAAAACCGGCATTCTCTATATTGCATCCGGTAAAGATACGCCCGTCCTCAGTCAAAAGTGCGGCTCCGACATGGAAGCGGGAATAAGGAACGTAGCTCCTGTTTCGCATCTCAACCGCCATGCCGCACAGTTTTTGTATCATTTCCTGACTCAATTCCTTCTGTTCCATATTCTGCTCCCTGTCTTTCACCATACCGTTGTGCATTACGCTCTTTCCCCTCCGGTTGTCTTTCCTTATCGTCCGGTTGTCTTTCCTTATCGTCCGGTTCTCTATTTACCGTCCGGTTCACGCTCCTTGCCGCTCCGGATCATTCCCCTTACCGCCCGATAATAATCTTCTCCTGAAGGATTAATCCGCTGCCACAGCTCCATCCTGCCTCATCAGGATCCGGATCGCCTCAACCGCTGTGCGGATCGCCATGGAGGTATCATGGACCTGCTCATTTTCAAGCCCGGCCTTCGCCCTCTCCTGGTTTGCGATGGTCAAAAGCACCGTACCGACGCGTACCTTCAGGCAGGATCCCACAATGTACAGCGCAGCCGACTCCATCTCCGATGCCAGGCAGCCGCATTTCAGCCAGGCATCCCATTTGTTCAGCAAATCATATCCCGCCGGCTTCACTTCCGGCTCATGCTGTCCGTAAAAAGAATCTTTGCATTGCACCACGCCCAGATGGGAGGTACATCCCAGCCGGTCCGCAGCCTCCTTCATCGCGGTAATCACGCCAAAGTCCGCAACCGCCGGATACTCAATCGGGGCATATTCCTTGCTCGTGCCCTCTGCCCGGATCGCCCCTGTCGCGATCACCAGATCACCGCCTTTTACCTCCAGCTGCATCCCTCCGCAGGTTCCTACCCGGAGAAATGTATCTGCGCCGCAGCGTTTCAATTCTTCCATGGCAATCGCGGCCGACGGCCCGCCGATCCCGGTGGAGGTTACGGAAACCTTCACGCCATCCAGCGTACCCGTATAGGTCGTATATTCCCGGTTATCCGCAACCAGTACCGGATTGTCAAAGTATTCCGCAATCTTCCTGCACCGCTTCGGATCACCTGGCAGAATGACATACCTTCCAACTTCCCCCGGCGCTACCTGAATGTGATACAGCTTTCCCGATCCCTCTGAATAATCAATCATGGCTTCCTCCTTATCCTGACGGATTCACTCGAATCCCGCATGAATCTATTATTCTATGCTCACCTTTCTCCGTCTGCAGTTTCTTTCTGTATCATGTGTCTGTATCCTCTGCCTGTACCTTCTGCCTGTATCTTCTGTCTGCATGCCCTGCCTGTATCTTCTGTACTGCATGCCCTGCCTGTATCTTCTGTACTGCATGCCCTGCCTGTATCTTCTGTACTGTATCCTCTGTTTGCATACCCCCGTCAGCATCCCCTGCCGATTGTCATATCACCTGCTGCACCGTCCATTCGAGTACACGCGCCTTCATCTCCTCCACATCGAGGACACCCAGGGCGAAGCCTTTGCGCACCAGGTCCGCATGCAGAATGTCATCATATTTATCAAAAACCGGAACCTCCTTCGGATAAAGCAGCTCCATCGGGTCAATCCCGTCACGCACTTCCTCCTGGGTGATTTCAATGAATTCCTTCGGGCTGACCCCCAGCGTAAACTGGATAAAGTACGGACGGACGGAATTGAATCCCTTCAGCCCCAGACGCTTTGCGCAGCGGATCCTCAGAAAGCGCTCCAGTGCCAGAAACGAATAGCTTCCCAGCCACGGTGTCAGGCAATACATGTTTCCGCCAAGGCATACCAGCGGTCGGTAGCCGATGCCGCTGTGGAAGGCATCCGCACGCGCCGTCGCCAGGCGAGCCTGCGCATTTTTCAAAAGGTACGGATAAGTCCTTTCCCCCGTCAGGACATCCCGCATCTTCTCCAGGATCTTCGTATGGATATCCCCCGGCTCATCGCCGAAATACGCCGGCACCCGGCCTTTCACCATATGGCAGTAAACCTGATGATGCGTGCGGTCAACCTCCTCAACAACCCAGACATGCCCCGCAATCGCGATCCTGTCGCCGATGGGAGGCGGCTTTACAATCGTCCCGATCTCCTGGGACTCGCAGCGGACACTGTACTCCTCATTTTCCTGGAAAACTGCGTAGAATTTGAAAGAGTTTGTGATCCTTTCACCCGTCAGTCCTACGATCAGCCCACCGTTCTCTGTCACCTGAATATGATCCTTTTCGATCAGATCCTTCAGGAGAATCCGGAAGTCCTCTTTGGTAATCCGCTGAAAGGGTGCCAGCGTCAAAACCCGGGAAGCAAGCTCTGCCGGGCTCATCTCCCCGCTGCCTGCGAGGGTACTCATCGTCTGATGGTACAGCAGGCTGAAGGGCATACGGCCTTTCCTGGGCGGTTCCACCCAGCGCTCCTCAAGGTAAAGCTGGACAAGGGCAATTCCCTGCAGCAGCTTCCACGGAACCTTATCCGGAAGAAGATCACGCGGCTCAGCATGCTCTTCCCGCATCACAAACCACATCTCGCATGGCTCGCCCCGCCGCCCGGTCCTGCCCATCCGCTGCAGGAATGCCGATACGGTAAACGGCGCATCGATCTGAAATGCCCGCTCCAGCTTCCCGATATCAATCCCAAGCTCCAGTGTGGATGTGGTACAGGTTGTCAGGGCACTGTCCTCATCACGCATCTCTTCCTCCGCCGTCTCGCGGAAGGAAACAGACAGGTTACCATGGTGGATCAAAAACCGGTCCGGCTCATGGTTCGCCTCACAATACGCGCGCAGCGTGGTCGTAACCTCCTCACACTCTTCCCGGGAATTGCTGAAAACAAGGCATTTTTTCCCTCTTGTGTGCTCGAAGATATACCCCATCCCGGGATCCGCGGCAAAGGGTGCCTTGTCGGTAGGCCGCCTGCTGCGCGGATCATTTTCCTCCAGCATCACCCGGTCTCCCGGATCCGCCTCATGATCCGCAGAGACCTGGAACCGCCCGGATTTCACCAGTGCCGGATACTGTCCGGATTCCGCCGATTCCGGATGCCACTCGTTCTGAACTGCCTCCGAATGCTGTTTATTCGACGCATCTCGATATGGTTCATGCCTTGCCGATTCCGGACTGCCTGCACGGTCCGGTGCCCATCCTGTACTTAGCAAAGGCCCTGCTGCGGAAGGCACGCCTCCCAGCCATGCCCGTTTTTCCGGATTCTCCACGAGATCCGATGCCTGCGGCCAGGTCTTGAAAAAATGCTCCATCGACAGGCGCCACCGCATTCCTTTTGCCTGAATCTGCGGAATGACGCACCCTCTCCCGCTTCCCTCCGACAGAAAGCGCCCAGCCTCCTCGGGGTCGCCGATCGTCGCCGACAGGCCGATTCTCCTGGGATTGGCTCCCGACATGCGGCTCAGCCGCTGGATCAGGCACATGCACTGTCCGCCCCGGTCTCCCCGGAGCAGCGAGTGGATCTCGTCGATCACAACATATCGAAGGTCGCCGAACAATCTCGGTACCTCCCCATGCTTGTGCATCAGCAGCGCCTCCAGGGATTCCGGCGTAATCTGCAGGATGCCGGAGGGTTTCTTCAGAAGCTTTCTCTTATGAGAGGCGGAGACGTCTCCGTGCCAATGCCAGACAGGGATCTCCGCCTCCTCACACAGATCATTCAGGCGCAAAAACTGATCATTGATGAGCGCCTTCAGCGGAGCAATATACAGACACCCTACGGACGCCGGCGGATCCTCCATAAACTGAGTCAGGATCGGAAAAAACGCAGCCTCCGTCTTACCGGAAGCAGTGGACGCGCACAAAAGAACATTTTGCGTTGTATTGAAAATCGCGTCCCCCGCCGCCACCTGAACCGCACGCAGGTTTTCCCATCGATTCTGATAGATGAAATCCTGAATGAACGGCGCATACCTTGAAAAGATGTCCATGCGTTTCTCCCTGATTCGATCATGCCTTCCTACGATGTCCGCGCGTATTAACATGATTCGATCATGCCTTTATACGATGTCCACG
>CAMORF010000236.1 GCA_946623485.1 uncultured Clostridia bacterium | reverse complement strand
AGGTAGCAAAGAAGCCGTGGCGGCCTGTGAGGAGATATCCTTCGAGCCAGCCTTCACACATATGCTCAGACAGCATGGAGTCCATGATCCGCCCGTCAGGCGCCAGGAATTCATCGCTGTCAAGGGTTCTGGCGTTCCAGTCGCGATTTGCGGCTTCAAACGCGTGGTTCAGACGGTTGGACATGGTTTCGTCCGGTCCGAAGATGCGGAAATTGGCCTGATCAGCGTTAAGCTTTATGATATCACGGATGAACTTGCCAAGCTCGATCATATCCTGGCCATCTTTTTCTCCATGGCTGCCGATCTCGAAGGCATAGTCACGGAAATCCGGAAGCCTGAGGTCTCGCAGCAAAAGTCCGCCGTTTGCGTGGGGATTCGCACCGAGCCTCCTGTTGCCGGACGGGGTCAGTGCCTTCAGCTCAGGAATAAGCTTTCCGTCTTCGGTGAAAAGCTCTTCCGGATGGTAGCTTCTGAGCCATTCCTCAAGCAAAGCCACATGCTCCGGCTTATCCATCATGATCGGCACCTGATGCGCGCGGAAGCTGTCTTCGATCTTCTGACCGTCTACAACCTTCGGCCCTGTCCATCCCTTTGGCGTGCGAAGCACGATCATGGGCCATACCGGACGTGTCGGATCCTGATTCTCTCTGGCGTTCTTCTGGATTGCCTTGATCTCTTCAATCACGGTATCCATCACTTCGGCCATCTTCCGATGCATGTCCATCGGGTCACTTCCCTCGACAAAATACGGCTTCCACCCGCAGCCCTTGAAGAAGCTTTCCAGCTCTTCATGGGATATGCGCGCGAAGATCGTCGGATTGGCAATCTTGTAGCCGTTCAGATGAAGGATCGGGAGAACCGCCCCGTCCGTGATGGGGTTAAGGAACTTGTTACTCTGCCAGGAGGTCGCAAGCGGCCCTGTCTCAGCCTCACCGTCGCCGACCGTCACAGCCGCGATCAGATCCGGATTGTCAAAGACGGCGCCGAAGGCATGGGCGATCCCGTATCCAAGCTCACCACCCTCATTGATGGAGCCGGGGGTCTCCGGGGCACAGTGGCTTGGCACGCCGCCGGGGAAGGAGAACTGCTTGAAGAGCTTCTGCATACCTTCCTCATCCTCGCTGATGTTCGGATAGACCTCGCTGTAGCTTCCCTCCATATAGGTGTTCGCAATATAGAAATTCCCGCCATGTCCGGGACCGGACAGAAGGATCATATCCAGGTCATAGCGCTTGATCACGCGGTTCAGATGAGTGTACACAAAGTTCTGCCCCGGTACGGTCCCCCAGTGGCCAACGATCTTTTTCTTTACCATCTCCCGGGTCAGCGGTTTCTTCAGGAGCGGGTTCTCCAGAAGATAAAGCTGGCAGGCAGACAGATAATTGGCTGCGCGCCAGTATGCGTTCATTTTCTCAAGAAGTTCTTCGGTAATCGGGCCCTGCTCCGGACAGGTGAGCGTTTTGTTTTCTTCCATGCAAACCTCCTTTTGCGATGCTGAGATCATACAGAAACGGGACTGCTGCGTGAAATCCCAGACAGCAGCTTTCATGATTATAGGTAACGATTCACCACCTCCCATTGCTCAGAAGCAAAGTATTCTTCGCTGAGGCAGGCTGGATCGTTAAGATTATAGCACATTACAGAAAGTAAGGCATCTCTCAAAATGCATAGTCTGGGGAGCATGGCACGAACATGGCTTATCTGCCCGATGAGTCAGTAAAAATGATTCTCTTGCCGGATATCTCCCGATAGGTATCCGGGATCACACCGTCCAGATTCTCCACAATATATTTCATTACCACCTCGTTGTCAGAGATCGTTGTTGTCTTCAGGACCGTTGCATCCTTAAACATCGTATAGCCATCACCGCCGTTTAACAGAAAACGGTTTCCGGTCAGCGTATACTCCTTCTCCGGGTCAAGTGCCTTGCCGCCGATCTTCACATCAGACACGCGTCTGTCCCCTTCTACCGAGACAAACTGATTCCTGCCATCCACTTTGACGCTGCTTGGAATCTCTATGTTGACGTGGAATGTAATCCCGGAGACCTGCGGGAATCTTGCAGAAATATTCGGAAGGATCGCTACGCCAAACTCAAGCGCATCCAGAATCATCTGTCCGGTAACTTTCACGGTCACGATATCGCTGGAATACGGAAGAATATTCAGGATACTGCCATATGTGATATCTCCCGCTTCCAGATTATTGCGTATGGAACCAGCGTTCACGAACGCCGTCTGCGAATGGCCAATCGCGCGGAAAGCATCTGCTACAAGGTCGCAAAGCCCGTTTTCTCCCACACGGCTGATATCATAGCCGTACTTATCCCTTACGAGCAGGTCATACGAAAGAAATCCGATCTTCTGTTCCATGAAAAATGCGTAGAAATCAGCGACCTCATCCAGATATTCCTTCATCTCAGGATCCACATAACACTTTTTCCCTCCCCGGAGTACCGTTTCAAAAGCAAGGTTTTCAGGCTCAGGGACTTCTTCTATCAGACGTTCCTCCAGATGTCCGTCCTGATAGATCGTCAACTGCCCGATTGCCTGGAACCTCGTTCCCGCCTGTGCAATCGGAATCTCCTTCCCTGTCCTGTCTTTCACTGTCCTGGCATATCTCTCATGGGAATGTCCGTCGATCACCATATCCAGCCCCGACAGCTTTTGGACAATCGGATCACACCGGAATTGGGCTGTAATCGAATCGTTATTGCCCAGATGCGAAACAAAGATCACATAATCCGCCCCATGCTCCCGTACCTCGTCGATCGATTTCTGAATCGCGGCGCTCAACCGCTCCCCGGTCTCGTCGGTCAGGAAGTCATACATCGGCTCACCAGATTCATTTACAATGTCCTTGATCGTAGATTTGGTATAGGTATCCGGCGCCACTGCGCCGATAAAGCCGATCTGCAACTCCCCTGCTTCGAGGATCCGCCACGGCCGGAAGACCGGTTTTCCTCCTGTCATACAGAAGTTGACGCAGGTATAACCGCATTCCAGTTCCTCGGAGCGGTCATACAACTCATCCATCCCAAAATCAAACTCATGGTTCCCGGGCACAGCCAGATCATATCCGAGAATGTTCATGATCTCTATCACTTCCGCGCCATTGGATATGGCTCCGATCGGGGCACCCTGGATTGCATCGCCGGCATCGATCAGGAAGACATTGTCATACTGCTCCTCCAGCTCTTTTCTATACAGGGCAAGCCCATCGTAGCCTATGTTATCCTCTAATGCCACATGGACATCATTGGTGTGCAGGATCACTGCTGCTACATCCTCCGGATTGCCGGCAAGGTATGCCTGCCCATCCTGCTTAGCTGTAGTTTCTGATGACTTTACCAGAGCATCTGTTTCCGAATACGCAAACACACACCCTGCGCCTGAAAGGCATAATAAAGTCAGTATCATAGAGCTCAGCCATTTTCTCATATCTTCACCTTTTCCTGCCGCACTAAATCTTGCGCAGCAAAACCTTTCGCAGAGATCCTGATAAGGTAACCATTCAGCCCTCAGTGAGGAACACTTTTCGTTCTGATCAATGAAAGTGAACAATAGTTACCTGTTATCTTGCAAAGATCACCTTCATGGAATCCTGCAGCCTCTGATGATGGACATTGGTCGCATTGAAATGTACTGACCTGAAAGCCATCTGCATGATGGGGCCTGTTGCGAAAGCGCAGATCAGCGTGCCGATTCCTGCCGGTCCGCCCAGCATCCAGCCGATCAGAGTTGCCGTACTCAAAAGCACGATGCTTACGGCTCCGATCGGAACACGCCTGATCCTTCTGGCCAGGCCAATTAACAAAGTATCCCTCGGGCCGCATCCCAGAGATGCAATCATATACCCGTACTGGGTGTATGCCAGGATAACCAGGCCAATCAGCATGACCGGAATTCCTGTCAGCGGTGAATCACATTTCGGTACGATATGCGTCCAGTTGAAGAAATCCACTGCTTTCCCTACAACTACCGCGTCAATGAACATTGCTATTCCGATCGGTTCCTTCAGAAGAATGTCGATAACCAGGATGGATAACGATATCACGATTGATGCGTTCCCGTACAGGATACCAAAAAAATTTGATACACCAAGGTTCAGCACATCCCATGGAGCCGCTCCCAGATTGGCCTGGATTGTAAGGTAGATCCCAAAGCCATTGACAAACAGGCTTGCTGCAGCAAGCAGCATATTCACGACTATGGATGCCGTATTTCTATTCTTTCTCAAATCCGTAAACATGATTCTATCCTAATCATATGGTAAGGATCTGTTACAGAATAACTTGTACATCTGACTTGTCCAAACGCTC
>CAMORF010000235.1 GCA_946623485.1 uncultured Clostridia bacterium | reverse complement strand
CAGTCTGCAGGGGGGGCTGAATAGTTACAAATTACAACGCAAATATCATAATGAAAATCTGCCCGTCTGTCAATCCAAATTGTGCGCACGATCCATGATGCCCGGCATCGCCGCCCGGATCTCGTCCATGCCAAATCCCTTCGTGAGCAGGTACCGGATGAGTTTTATGCACTCGTCCCTGGAGGAGCGCTCCGGATCATACCCTCTCCTGCGCGCATGAGAAAGGATCGCCTGCGCCTGGGAATCTTCATTCAGATCTTCCGCTTCCAAAAGGGCGGCACGGATCGTCTCGCGTTCCACGCCTTTGCCCAAAAGATCATATTCAATCTGCTTCCTGCTCTTCCTTCCCGCCATCTGACGGATATAATTCTGCGCATAGCGCAGGTCATCCGTGTAGTGCCAGGAGGCAACATACTCCAGCGCCTGGGCAACCGTCTCTTCCGGGTATCCGTCGAGCCGGAGGCGGCCGCGCAGCTGGGAAACGGTCCGGTCCTGCGTCTTCAGCAGATTCATACAGCGAAGCCGCGACCTCTTTTTCAGGATCTCATCATATATCTCCCGGACCGATTCCTGGGGAAGATCCTCCTGCGGGCGAATCCCGAACCGCCTTACCTCGCTGATATATAAGACGAAGGAAGAACCATCCTCAAGCAGGATCTTTTCTTTCCGGTCAGTGATCCTCTTTACTTCCCTCACCAGCATCCAAAAGGGCTCCTTCGGCGAAATCCATCTTTTCCGGAGCAGTCGGCGCAATACCGGATTCCGTTCCGGCGTCCGCCTCCTCTTCCAGTCCTGCGTGCACCCTGACCTTGCGGCATACCTCATCGAACACCTCCGGATGCTCCGCCAGGTACTGTTTCGCATTCTCGCGGCCCTGCCCGATCTTATTCCCTTCATAGGCATACCACGCGCCGCTCTTCTGGATAATATCCAGATTGGCTGCAAGGTCGATCACATCCCCTTCCCGGGAAATCCCCTTCCCGAACATGATGTCAAACTCCGCCTCCCGGAACGGCGGGGCGACCTTATTCTTGACAACCTTGATCCGGGTCCTGTTTCCGATCACTTCCCCCTGCTGACGGATCGATTCAATCCTTCTGACATCCATGCGGACGGAAGAATAAAACTTCAGGGCCCTGCCGCCGGTCGTCGTCTCGGGATTCCCAAACATGACGCCGACCTTCTCGCGAAGCTGGTTGATGAAAATCACAACGCTGTTCGACTTGCTGATCACGCCGGTCAGCTTTCTCAGCGCCTGGCTCATCAGCCGTGCCTGCAGGCCGACATGGGAATCTCCCATGTCCCCGTCAATCTCTGCCTTCGGTACCAGCGCAGCGACAGAGTCCACAATGATGATATCCACCGCGCCGGAGCGCACCATGGTCTCACAGATCTCCAGCGCCTGCTCCCCGTTATCCGGCTGTGAGATATAAAGATTATCAATATCTACCCCGATATTACGCGCGTAAACAGGATCCAGCGCATGCTCCGCGTCAATGAATCCGGCGATTCCGCCCAGCTTCTGTGTCTCAGCCACCATATGAAGCGCCACCGTCGTCTTGCCGGAAGATTCCGGCCCGTAGATCTCAATAATCCTGCCCCTCGGAATCCCGCCAAGCCCCAGTGCGATATCCAGGCTCAGCGAACCGGTCGGGATCGTCTCCACATTCATGTTCGCAGTATTCTCACCAAGGCGCATCACCGCGCCCTTTCCAAACTGCTTCTCAATCTGGGACAACGCCGCGTCCAGAGCCTTCAACTTATCCTGATGATTCAGATCAGAACCATTCGAAACCGCTGCCTGCGCTTTTTTAGCCATATCCAACTCTCCTCTTCTCAGCCGGCCGGACCGGCTTCCCGAAAATACGTTTGCGAACTAACGTTCGAATCTTATCCTACAAGAAACGGACATCCGTGTCAAGTCTTTCTTTTTTCGCTTTGCGGCTTTCAAACTCATATATAGCCCGGTTCACGCCGCGTGTCAATTCCTTCCTTGCAGATATAACACATATATGTGTTATATCGAAGATTTCATAATAGCTTCCTGACATCATTGAACATCACAAACACCATGATCCCCATCAAAACCGCAAACCCCGCAAGATTAATGTAGGCTTCGATGTTATCTCCCAGTTTCTTCCGCCGGATCTGTTCGATGATCAGAAGGACAATACGTCCCCCATCCAGCGCCGGGAATGGAAGCAGATTCATAACGCCCAGGTTCGCCGAGAGAAGAATCGCCATGTTGAGCATATTTAAAAACAACATGAAAGCGCCTTCTTTTCTGGTCTCCCGGTAGGTATCACTGATCACCCCGACGATTCCCACAGGCCCGGACACATCATCCAGCGAGACACGGCCCCTTCCGATCATGCCAAGGCTCGAAAGCGTTGTCCCGATCCAGTACTTTACCTCATAAGCAGCATACCGGAGGATCACCAGGACATTTCCATGCGCCGAAAACCTTCCGCCGCCATAGATCCCCAGGACTGACGCAAGGGAGCCGTTTGTGGACTTCAGCGCAATCTCCGCGCTCATGGGCTTGCCGTCGTGAACCCATTCGACAGGGATCCGGCTGCCGGGAACCCTGTCATCCAGGACAAATGTCGCATAATTGACGATGTCACGGTAAATCGTGATCCTTCTCCCATCCAGGGATGTGATCTCATCCCCCGCCGCGACTCCGGCCATTGCCATCGGCGAATCCTCCGCCACATATTCCGGCACAGGCGCATCATAGCCTGCTGATCCGATAATGACCGCCGCAAACAGGAATGCGAGCACAAAATTAAACACAGGCCCCGCTGCAACGATCAGGATTCTCTGCCATACCTTCTTCGTCCCAAAGGCACCCGGCGACATGTCATCGGTATCTTCCCCTTTCATGAGGCAGCTCCCGCCAAACGGCAGGAGCTTCAAACTGTATCTGGTATGGCTCTTTTTGCTGACATGGGAAAGCAGTCTCGGCCCCATCCCGAGGGAGAATTCCAGGACCTCCACGCCGCAGGCCCTGGCCAATGTAAAGTGCCCAAACTCATGAAACAGGACAATCACACTGAAGATGACGATCGCTGCAATGATACTCATGGCTGATCAATCCTCGCATATACTTCTTTCTCCACCGCAAGAATCGTCAAAACATCCGGATCCGGAATCACTGCATGCGCGTCCATGCTGTTCTCGATGATGCGGTAGATGTCCGTAAATGTAATCTCACCCTTCAGAAACTTCGCGACTGCCCGCTCATTTGCCGCGTTAAAGACAGTCGGCATGGTCCCGCCGGCCTTCATCGCCCGGACGGCCAGAGGCAGTCCCCGGAACACGCTGGTGTCCGGTTTTTCAAACGTCAAACTTCGCAGCGCAAACAGATCCAGCCGTTCTGTATCCATTCTGCGCCTGTCCGGCCAGAACAGCGCATACTGAATCGGGAGCCTCATATCCGGCGTCCCCATCTGCGCGATCACGGCGCCATCCGTGAACTGCACAGCGGAATGGATGACGCTCTGGGGCTGGACGACTACCTCAATTCTGTCACAGCCTGTCCGGAACAGCCAGCCGGCCTCCATCACTTCAAGGCCCTTATTCACCAATGTCGCACTGTCTACCGTAATCTTAGGCCCCATGTTCCAGTTCGGATGCCGCAGCGCATCCTCCACGGTTACATGCTCCAGATCCTGGGCGCTCATTCCCCGGAACGGGCCGCCGGAGCATGTGAGCAGAATCTTTTCAATCCGGTCATACCGTTCGCCGTTCAGGGACTGGAAGATCGCAGAATGCTCGGAATCCACCGGCAGGATCCTGACGCCGTATTCCTCAGCCATAGGCATGATGAGGTGCCCGGCCGTTACAAGCGTCTCTTTGTTCGCCAGCGCGATGTCCTTTCCCGCGCGGATCGCAGCCATCGTCGGCTGGATCCCGATCATGCCGACGATGGCTGTCACCGTGATGTCGGCATCCTGCCAGGCGGCAGCCTCCATCAGGCCCTCCATGCCCCACGATACACGTACGTCCAGGTCCTTGATCCGCGCGCGAAGATCCTGCGCGGCTGCCTCATCCCACAGAGCAGCCATACGGGGCCTGAAGGCCCGGATCTGTTCCTCCAGCTTCACCACATTTTTCCCGGCAGCAAGGGCCACCACCTCAAGATCCGGCTGATGGCTTACGACATCCAGTGTCTGTGTTCCGATGGAGCCGGTACTGCCCAATATGGAAATTCTCTTCATATTCTCTGGCCTCCTCCAGCATATTCTTCCGGCGGCGTTCCGAAACTGCAGTCCGAAGCAGCGGTCCGATACTGCAGTCTGATACTACGCTCCGATACTGTAGCCCGATCCTGCGGTCTGATACTGCGGTCCGATCCTG
>CAMORF010000234.1 GCA_946623485.1 uncultured Clostridia bacterium | reverse complement strand
TAACAGCTCCTTACTTCCAAACGATCTCATGATTTTTGATCTTCATCGGAAAAACTCTGTAGCAGCTGAGCCGGAAAGGATAGCGCCCCCTGCTGATGAGGAAAAGATCATGGGATCTGTGTACCCGTCCCATGCTGCAGTCAATCATCCCCCATCGGTCGCCGGTCCATACTTCACACCATCCATGAGGACTGAGGCTTCTGTAAGGAGATGCAGTGGTTCCGCCTGAGCAGAACCTCACATCAAAGCCAAGAACCCTTGCGATATAGCAGGACGCGGCACCGTAACGGTAGCAGTTCCCGCCTCTCCTGCTGAACATATAATTGGCATATAAGGGGATTTTGTCCGGCGCAGGCTTGTCTCCATAGATGCGGACATACGGATATCTGCGGAGCGCGTTATAGCACTCTCTCAGCCTGGCCTTCGCGGAATGGGAAGCATTGGATCTCTTCATCACGAACTGAACTGCCTGGGCAATCTGCTTGTCCTTGATGCGTACCCCGTCGGGATCAACATAATACCAGCCATCCTTCTTCGATCCGACAATTTTATTCTTCTCGGGAATCCCTCCCTTGAAATAATAATAGGATCCGTCAATCTTCTGCCATCCTGACGCTTTCTTTCCATCTTTGTAGAAGTAAGTTTTCCCTTTCTTTTTCACCCAGCCGGAAAGCTTCTCCGAAGAAGTTTCCTGTGAGGGATTCTCCTGTGGGAGGTCATCCTGCGCAAAAGCCTGGAGGGATGCAAGAACCGCAATCGTAAGTAACAGTAAAAAGGTCCAGAGTCTCTTTTTCATCTACTCTTCCCCCTCAATTTCAACCATGCGACAACTCCTGAAGGATCTGTCACGGAATCACCTGTACATCTTGCTTGTCTTTTCATCCGATCACGCAGTTCAAAAATCACTCACATCGTGAGGAACTGCCAAGTACAAAAAAGTGCGGAATAAAAGAAATATATGAGCAGATCCTGATCTGCTCATATACGCTATCCTATAGGTTTGTCTCCACATCAGGCGGAGACGAACCTATCGTTCTATCCTCAGCCATCTTCATATGTGACAGACCCGTTGGCATGCTTGACGACATAATAGCCGTTTCCGCTTCCGTCACAGTCCTCTACCCACTGTCTGCTCACGACAGTGTTGCCATTGCGGGCTGGGGCTGCAGAACGGGCTGCCTGTGCCTGCGCCGCTGCCCTGGCTGCGGCTGCCGCGATCTCAGCCCGCAATGTCTCTTCTGTCGCAACCGCAGCTTCCGCTGCCTCCTTACTGGGGCTGATCCGGGCGCGTCCTACATATCCACGCAGGTCTCCAGACTCAACAAGGCACCACTTTGGGCGGGCGGCAAACACCTTGACTTCGCTGCCAAGCTCTGCGACCCCCAGAATCTCCGAATCCTGGCTCGGTTCGGAACGGATGTAGACACGATCCGTAATATACTTGGTCTTCGGCTTTTCAAAGGTCACTTCATCAGCCGTCTCATAGGCATACACACTGTTCCCGTCACTGCCTGTATACTTCAAAAAGAGAAATCCATCATCGGATATCAGCACAGGGTTTTCCGGGCTGGCTGGAAATTCCTCAAAAAGGTGCTCTGCGCCATCTCCGGAAACAAGGGTAACAATCAGCGTATCATTTTCTTCAGCCGCATCACTTCCGCTTTCAGCTGATTCACTTTCGCCGCTCTCGCTCAGGGGTTCATCAGCCTCATCCCCGGCCACTTCCGCGCTCTGGATCGCCATGCCGCTCTCATTCTGAATGGTGAGCACGGTGCCATCCCTCAGCGAAAGGGAGAACGGTTCCAGAGCCGCTTCCGTTTCATTCATCGTACGATCCTCTGACACGGCTGCCATCCTTTCTGCAGCCGGCTCTGTTTCCACATCCTCCGCAGCGCAGATCATGCCTGCGGACAGGGATGCAACAACAAAAGCACACAGCCCGGCTTTCCATCTAATCGTCTTCATAGTATCCTCCTTACCTATCCACTCTGCTTCAATCGCCCAGCCCTTCGGAGAATCCACCTCTTCACAGTCAGGTTCAGTCCGCATCTTTTTGCATCTGCCGGAAGCAGGTACAAAAGATCAGGTTTGCCCCCGCCTGAAACGGAGGGAAAGCTCAACCCATTTTATCTAAAAGCTACAATGCATATCCTATCAGCGCATGAACAATTTGTAAATATTAACAATTTTCAAATAGAATCTTCTGAAGCTTTCACCACCTGCAAAGATCCCGGAACCTCAGGCCTCATACCTCAGTCTGATATACTTTTGTAATCTCAGTCTCATCCCCTGCAAAGATCTCCAGCAGGTTGTGCTCCTGCGTCAGTGCCAGATCGCTCAGATAAATCGTAAATCCGTTGTCGCATATGATTCCATCGGTCTCCACGCTCCGGGGGAATGCCTCATACATCAGTTCCCCGTTGATCCGCACATAGATCCGGTCTTTTTCCCCGAGATAAGCCGGGGAGATGGTTCCGCTGATTTTCTTCAGATAGTCCTCCTGAACCACTTCGGTCAGCACCGCTTCGTTTCCCTCTTCTGTTCCCACCGGCGGAGCCTGAAAGAGAGGAAGCGCTTCCATGGCGGGAGGGTTCTGCGCGATCTCGGGAAGAAAACGTTCCGCCCGCAGCATCACCACTGTGTCTGCGCCTCTTTGGTAGACTTCATTGATCTGCCACGGAACACCCCGGCTGAAGTAGGCGCTGCCGTACGCCTCCGCGATATAGGGAAGAATGGCATTCCCGAAGGAATCCCGGAACATCACGATGCCCCCTGAAGCAGACGGGTTCACCGTCTCAATCATCGGGTCAAAATTGCTCTCTACCTCTCCCAGATATGCGTAATGGAAGGGTTCCCCGTATATCGTCTGCGTTTCTGTCTTCCCATAAGCCGGGTACATCATGCGCTCCAGATCTCCGGAGAAAGCCTCCCCGGGCGCAAAGTTGTCTTCCGCGAAAAACGGGCCGCCCTTCCCCGCCGCCTCGAGAATCGCGTTTGCGGCAATCGCGGCTCCCTTATTTGTCCAGTGGGAATCCAGTCTGTGGTACAGCACTTCCTCCCGTCCTTTGAAAACCTGCTCAAGATCCACATGGTTCACGTTTTCCTGCTGCAGATATGCTTCCAGGCGGTGAAGATTTTTTCCCGGTGCAACCCGGAGGGAATCATAATAGGGCATATGTTCCCCGTAAAGAGTATTCTTGTTCGGGGCGATTGCAAAAACCGTTTGGATCCCCAACAGCCCGAGATCACGCTGTACCATGGCTTCCGTATGGGCAATATTAAACAGGCTCCGATCGCTCAGACAGTTTCTTCCAATGTAATCGTCCAGGGAATCCTTATAATAGAGCCAGCCTTCTGTCCCTGCAATGACGCCGTCAACAGCGGAAGTACCCAGCAGGTTTGCATATATCCAGGAATTGGCTGTGAGGGCCTGGTCTCTGTATCCGAAATTCTTCTCAAAATACGTACCCGCATCCTGGAGAAATGTGACATTCCACCCATCCTTCCCGACAAGCTTCGGGAACGCTTCCTTTGCTTCGCTGGCTGCCCCTTTCCCTGCGCCAGGCAGAAAAGACAGGAAAACCGGTGTCAGGCAGATGCAAAAGAAAAGGACACAGAAAAAAAGGCTTCTCTTTCGCAGCACCCTTGATGCTGATCCCCTGTCTGTCCCCATCCCACGCTTTGGATCCTCTGCCTTACCGGTCATCTCATATTCCATCATAAGTCTCCTCGCCGGAAAATATATCCTGATGATTGAAATCTACAGGATATCGTAACCGTTCACCACCCCCATTGCGCAGAGCGCAAAGCTTTCTGCACAGGGGTCTGAATATTACAATATGTCTTGAAATTACTCCCAATTGCACAGTCCGTCAAGCAAAAAGCTGTCTCACGCACGCACGAATTGCCTGCCGGAACCGGAAAAAAGCCGCCTGCCCGATCCATGCGGATCGGATTGGCGGCTTTTCTTATATAATGATAGGAAATGAATTTATTCGTTTCCTTTTCGCGCCGGCCGCTAAAAGCGGCCTCTGGCTAATGCGGCCGGTCGCATCAATGTATCGTAAATGCATATATTAAATGCGTTTACGGCACTATTATTTCACGAATTTCTCCGCGTAGTGGCAGGCGACCAAATGGTTCGGAAGCATCTCCCGCAGGGCCGGTTCTTCCGCACGGCACTTGTCGGTCGCGTAGGGACATCTCTGCGCGAAGCGGCAGCAGGGCTTCGGATCAATCGGAGAAGTCAGCTCACCCTTCAGCACCATCCTCTCATGCTTCACATGGACGTTCGGGATCGGAATCGCGGACAGGAGGGCCTGCGAATATGGATGGATCGTATCCCGGAAGATGCGGTCCGCGCTGCACTTCTCAATCATCTGTCCCAG
>CAMORF010000233.1 GCA_946623485.1 uncultured Clostridia bacterium | reverse complement strand
TGTACCGCCGTGAGCATGAATCCGATGATGGCAACAGAAAGGCCGGAGGCAATCTTTCTGATAAAGGTGGCCATGCTGGACACAATGCCCGGCCTGCGGATCGAGGTGATCAGTTCGTCGATGTCCGTCATGTCAGCCATGATGGCAAAGATTCCCGTCAGGGAGCCGGCATTGCCGAGTCCGATCAGCGAAGCAAGGGCCAGGATCGGGACGAGCGGCGCACCGTGATGCGAGAATGCCAGAAGCCCCAGCACGCCAGCCAGTCTCAGCGGCGCAGCGATCACGATTGCCAGCTTCTTCGACGTCTTGCTCATGACCGGTCCAAAGATGAGCATGCCGACGAGCTGGGCCACCATCAGGACCGCAAGGATCGGAATATAGTAGGCGGGATAAGCGCCGAGAGCATGCTGCACATAGTAAACAGCCATTCCAGAAATGAAATCCATGCCTCCCTGGCCAAAGAGGTAGAGCCCCAGGAAGATCAGGAAGGAGCGGCTCCTGAAAACACTGGCCGCCTGAATGAAGCTCTCAGAAAGCGTCATCTTTACAGGTTCCTTCTGCTTCTCCCACGTGCCGAAGAAAACGGCGATCGAACAAACGAAGAAGAGCACGCCAAAGAGGAGCATGCACTTCATATACTGCGACGGATCGTTTGTCTGCTTGATGATCATCCCCGGAACCAGGCCGCAGACGGCGGCGCCGAGCGTCGAGAACACCATACGCATGTTGGAGAATTTCGCGCGCATCGCGTAGTCATCCATCATGTCGGGAAGCAGGCCGTTATACGGCACACTCAGCACCGTGAAGCCCGTGTTGAACAGGCAGTACATCACAACATAGAAGATGTAGTTCGCCGTCATCGACGATGCGTGGATATTGATCCACATGAGCACAAAGGTGAGCGCTGAAGCAATGCTTCCCACCAGAATGTAGAACCGCTTCGGCCCGTATTTTGACTCGGTTCTCTCCACAATGTTGCCCATGATGGGATCGGTTATGGCATCCCAGATCTTGCCGATCATGGGGATCGTGCCGGCAAGAGCCGCGTTCATACCGAGGGCGTCCGTCAGGAAGACGATGAAGAATGCGTTGATGATGACGAAGCATCCTCCGCCGAAGATCTCTCCCACGCCGTAAACCAATCTGCTGAAGAAGCCGTAACTCGGCTTTCTGCCGCTGATTCTCTCTTCCATATTTCCTCCTTATCCCCTGTGGCCTGCTCCGCACCCGCTGATCAGAGAAAGCCATAACTTCAGATCAATTCTATCATATTTTCAGAACCAAGGCAACTCCTATGGCGTTATCAGCGGTCCGCCAAAAGGCCATCCCGCTGAGGAACCATTCTGAGGAATCATATCATCCTCCTGAGGCAGACGGGTAAGAACCAAAATCTGCTTCAGGAGGATTCTTTATGTCTGAAAGGGAGCAGAATGCATCGCGGTATGAGAAGAACGATCGTCGGTCCGGTCACACCGAGTTTTATTCAGGCTTCTTCCCCCATTTTCACCGCTTCGGTTTCCACCCAGGCAGGTCTGAAGCCGCTGTTGAAAGCGATATTCTGCGATTGAACATTCGCTGCCGCGGTGCCATAGAAGGGTATATCCCCCATCTCGATGATCCTGTTCTTCAGAAGTGTCACAAGATAAGAACCGATTCCCCGGGAACGATATTCCGGTAAAACATCAATCCCAATCTGCTGCCAGTGCGGCGCGTCCTCAGAGCATCCGGCCATTCCCATGACGGTATCCCCGTTGATTGCAATGACTGCAATCCTGTCCGGGCGGGCAGGGCAGGGTTCCGGAAACGCAATCGCATTCGGAAAAAGCGGGTTGCCATAGAAGGCGCTGATTTCGCCTTCATGAAGCCATTTCACCCGGCAGCGCTCCTCAGCCTCAACCTCGCAGCATGGAAGGAACATGTGATGTGTCGGTGCCATCTGATAGCCGTATTTTTTCAGTTCTTCGTTCAGTTTGATGAGATTCTCCAGTTCAAAAAGGCGGTGACCTTCTGTATTTCGGATCAGGTCGTTCAGAAATCCGTGCAGGCATTCCTCTGCCATTATCACGGTATTCCCGCCGAGCGTCGCCATCTCCAGAAATGGCTTGCCGGTGCTGTAACTTCTTCTTCCCTCACGAAGAGCAGAGGGTGTGACGATGTTCTCCTTCGCCCGGAAATCCGCCGGCGTGCAGTTGTAGTCAATGGATAACTGCTGCAGGAGCTTTTTATAATACTCACGATACAAGGCTCTTCTCCTCTTTTTCTTCCGCACACGTTCCATCTCAAGTGAAACGAGATCCACATCGGTACGAAAAACAGATCCACACAAGTCTGGGTGCGGAAAGGCTTACGAACGTTTCGTTTCCGAATATGCATAGGCCTGTCCGACCCAGGCGAACAGTTCATCATCGACTTCTTCCTTGCTGCCGACTACGATATGCGTCGTCCACCTGCCCGGATACGGCTCCGATTGGACGGCAGCCGGACCGTCCCCTTGCTCACATCAAATTCGGCCAGTTCATCTTTCGCTTTACAGGTCAAATATACTCATCTGCGGATACTTTTCCGGCAGGTCATCCATAAACCGGAAACAATCCTCCGGACTCGAGAGAATCCCGTTTTCCTTACAGATCCTTTGAAACAGTGCCGTCAGTTCCCTGGCTTTGGGACTTGGAAGTTCATACGCAGTTCCATACCGTCTGATATAGCGTTCCTTCAGCCCCGGAAAATGCTTGTCAAGCGCAGCATAATAATATTCCCGGTTGCCTTCCCTGAGCGTCAGTCCCATGCCAAAATCGATGATCCCTTTTACGCCGACCCGAACGCATTCGTTCAGGATAGCTGTAATATTTTCTTCCGTATCATTGATAAACGGCAGAATCGGTGTCAGCCAGACCACAGTGGGAATTTCTCTTTTCTTCATTTCTTCCAGTACTTCTATCCGCCGCTTTGTATTGCAGACATTCGGCTCCAGTATTTGACACAAATCATCATCCCAGGTCGTAAGTGTCATCTGCACCACGCACTTTGCAGACCGGTTAATCTCCGACAGCAAATCGATATCGCGAAGAATACGGTCAGATTTTGTCTGAATCGCCGCTCCGAAACCATTTTTCAGAATAATCTCCAGGCAGCGCCTTGTCAACCATAAGTCTTCTTCACAGTGCATATACGGATCTGACATTGCCCCTGTTCCGATCATACACTTTTTTCTTTTCGACTTCAGTGCTGCATCAAGAAGCTCCGGTGCATTCTGCTTCACCTCGATATCTTCAAAAGGATGCGTGAACTGGTAGCACTTGCTTCTGCTGTCACAATAGATACAGCCGTGAGTACACCCCCGGTATATGTTCATCCCAAAGTGGCCGCCGCTTCCGGTCAGGATCCCTTTTGCATCAACAAAATGCATTTATCGGCTCCCCTTTGCCTTAATCGGATGCCGGATCACAGTCTTTCGTTTCTCCGCAGCAGCTGATTAATCCGGTCAAATCATACATCTCCCAAAATCTCCTTTTGTTTCTTCTTACTGAAGCTCCCCAGTACGATCTGATATGCCTTATCAAGCAGATCCTTCAGAATGTCATCCGGCACCGCTCCGTCAGCCTTTACCGAGTTCCAATGCTGTTTGTTCATATAGTAGCCGGGGATGATGTCTTCATACTGTTTTCGCCAGAAATCCCCCTCCAGCGGTTCAAGCTTCATTGTAATGTAATAAGGCTGGTCATGATCATCCAGACAGATCGCCGCAAACATCTTTCCTCCGATCTGAAACCGAATCCAGTTCCAGTCCGCCTGTAGATCTTTGGTCACGCCTGTTTTTTCCAGCAGATACTCTTCAATCCAAGGATATTTCATACCGTTATGACCTCCTAAGTACGTCCTCTGTGTGTCATGTTTATTATAACAGTTCCATCATATATGTAAACAAAAAAGCAGCCGATGGAAAAATTTTCCACAAGCTGCTGATTCTATCATCATTTTACGAGCATCTTCTGAGCCGGAAGCGTTATTCTGCATTCTTCGTCCAGTAATCGCCCCTCTTTATTCTTCTTTTGTCAGCACTTTCTTCTGCCAGCTGCGTTTCCCGCACTCAGGGCATTTCATATATCTTGTTCTGCCCATATGCATGGCGAGATTTGTCTGCCAATAGGTGGGCACGTGCCTGTGGTGGCAATGCTGACATTCATAGTATCCGGCCTTTTGCTCAATTCCCACGGCGATAAAAGAGACCGTAAATATGATCACGAGAGCGAATACGATAAGTACGATTCGGAGCCAAACCGGCATCTCAATAAATGAAGCTACAAACACCATCACCAGACCGGCAATGACGGCAGGAAGTGCAATCCAGTATTCCGTCCTAAGCATCTGCCTGTTCTTTTCTTCAACCTCTCGTCTCATCGCCAGCAGGTTTTCTTCTGCCCGTT
>CAMORF010000232.1 GCA_946623485.1 uncultured Clostridia bacterium | reverse complement strand
TTTTTTTTATATTTTTTTATTATGCCGGTATCCGGCATGCGCTGCAGCGCAATCAAACGATGATTCCCGCAGCCACAATACATCAAAGCTTTGTATCGTATACGCATTTACGATAACAGATCATCAGAAAGCAGCACGTATCTCCTCCAGCGTGCCATCCAGGGACTTCAGATCCTGATCCAGACTCTGATACATTTTTACATAATAAGGGTACAGCTTATCATAGACCTTCACCCACTCCGGATCCGGCTGAATGACCTCATCCACTTTAATCGACTTCGCCACGCCTTCCTCCAGGCTTGCGAACATGCCTGTCACATCAGCCGCCATCAGTGCGTCCCCTACCGGAACATCGCCTGAGGTCTGGTTCAGGACATAGACCGGCAGGTTCAGGACAGAGGCCTTGATCCGGTTCCAGGTCCGGCTCCTGGCGCCTCCTCCGCAGATCCGCAGGCAGTCGATCCCGGCGCCTTCCGCCTTCAGGGTCTCGATGACATGCCGCAGCGCATAAGCCGTCCCTTCAAAGATCGAACGGGTCAGCTGCGCCCTGGTCATCTCCAGCCGCATGCCGATGAACATGCCGCTGGCATAATTGTTCCACAGCGGCGCGCGCTCTCCCTGCAGATAAGGGAAGAACAGAAGCCCCCCGCTTCCCGCCTCTGCCTTCAAGGCAAGCTCATTCAGGTAAGCGTAGATGTTGACGCCCCTGCGCTCAGCTTCTTCCTTCTCCGGCCCTGCCAGGGTATCGATAAACCACTTGAGCGCGGAACCCGATGCCTGGATCGGTGCGTCGAAGATCCAGGGCATGTTCTCGATGGGACAGGGACGTGTCACCACAGGCACATCCGCCGGGCTCTTCACATTGGTTCCTGCAAAAATCAAAGACGTTGTTCCGGAGGACTCCCCACACTCGCCGAGCCGGCTCAATCCGATCGCCACCATGGCGGCCAGCGCGTCGGAGCATCCGCCCAGCACCGGCATTCCTTCCGGAAGCCCGGTCTTTTCGGCGGCCCACGGTGTGACCTTTCCGATCACCTCCTGCGCCAGTTTGATCTCAGGGAGGAAATGCTTCAGATCCACTCCCATCGCCCGGGAGATCTCCTCCGACCATTCGAGGGTCTCCCTGTCCAGGCATTGCGTGCGCAGCGCCTGGTCCAGGTCTGTCATCAGGACGCCCGTCAGTCGGTAATTGATAAAGGAGCTGGCCTGCAGGTACCACCTGGTCTTTGCGAAAAGCTCCGGTTCATGACGCTTGTACCACAGGATCTTCCATGGGAGAAATGCGACTGCAGGCTGGCCGCCGACAATCTGAACGAACCGGTCCGGCCCGACCTTTTCTACGATCTCCTCCATCTCTTCATAAGAACGCCCGTCCTGTACGGTGAGCGCTTTGTATAATGGCTTCCCGTCCTCTGACACCGGAAGCATGGAGACAGTATGGGAGCTGATGCAGATCCCCCCGATCTTCGCGCGCTCCTGCGGCCGCAGCTGGGCGGTGACGGATTTCAGAATCCAGCAGACATGCTCCCACCATTCCTCCGCATCCTGTTCCTGCATATTCAGCCCCGGATTATAATGCGTACTGGGAAGGCTTGCCTCGGCAGCCACAGCGCCATCCGAGCGAAGAATGATCGCCTTGATGTTCGTTGTCCCCATATCCATTCCAATCACATAAGTATATCCTGTGTCCATGATTCCGCCTCCTGAAACAATCTTTGCTTCTATCCGCATCTGTATCGTAAACAAAATAAGTGTTTGCACTTAATTCGTTTACGTCCGCCGGGCGCACGCCGCTAAAGCGGCATAATTCCGCTGTGCGCCCGTGCGATCCTCGCCGGAGGCGTTATAGGAAACGCATTTTCTAAATGTGTTTCCTATAACATCACTCTGACTCCACTATACCTTCCCGGTTCCTTCCGCCTCAAATCCGCTTTTTCCTATTTGAAGCGGAAACCCCTTGACTTACGATGTAAATGCACTTCCCCCACCCATAGAAGCACTTCATCCCGCGCTGCCGGGGAGAAAGAGAATCTATCAACATGTGTGCATTCGTGACAGGTTTTACGCAATACCGCATCCAAAAAACGGAGAGCCCTGCTTCTGGCAAGACTCCCCGTTCCTTCTATGATGATGATTCCTGTGACCAGTTTCCGGTCTCTTCCTCGTTAGATTCAAGCCGCTTCTTCGTTCAGTTCAGGCCACTGCTTCCTCCTGTTCCCGCCTCTTCCTTTTCAAGTTCAGGCCACTGCTTTATCCGGTTCAGGCATCTTCCTCATCCAGTTCAAAGAACAGCGTCGTGTATCTGCCCATATCGTAGAATACCGGCTTCACGCGGACCGGAAGTTTCGGCTGGATGGTTCTTGCCTTCTTGCGGTTGATGCCCAGGATGACCGCATTGATCGACGGTCCCTCATCAAACTGCACTTCGCCGCAGACATATTTCAGGCCACGGTCTTCCAGCTCAAGGCGCGCGTTCAGGACGCCCGTGAAGACAAAACTCTTCAGTGTCCCGGTGCCCTTCAGGGTCGTCCACTCGGTCTCATGATATCCGCATGTGTTGCAGGCATGGTGCGGCGGGAATTCAATTGCGCCGCATTCCTTGCATTTTCTGGCGTAAATCACGCCTTCCTTCAGCCCGTTCCAGAACTTCTCAACCACGTGCTCCCGGTTCCAGAAGTCCTCTGTCCTGACTTTGATCCTCTCTTCGCTCATCCTGCCCTCCTTAATAGTTTGCTTCCAGAATGATGGCACGCACATTCTGCGCGCCGCCGAATCCACGCAGGAAGGTATGCTTCGGCAGCTTCTTGATCTGACGGTCTCCTGCATCCCCACGCATCTGGGTCACCGCTTCAAATACATCCGCCATACCGGAAGCACCAAACGCGTGACCGTAGGAGGTACGTCCGCCATTGGTATTCATCGGCTTATCGCCGTCATAAGCGAGCCTTCCCTCCATGACATATTTCCATCCCTCTCCCTTCGGAAGATAACCAACCTCTTCCGCGGCCAGGAACGCAGAGGATCCGATAAAGTCATTGACAAAGAGCAGATCGATATCATCCCCCGTCAGGCCGGTCAGCTCATAGACCTGGCGCGCAGCCTCGGCGGTCGCCTTCTTCTCCAGATGCGGGACAATCGCGTCAAGGACCGACGCGCCGCAGCCAAGCACCTCAATCGGCTTCGGATTGAACTGTTTCGCAATCTCAGTCGGCACGACGATGCATGCAGCCGCGCCATCCGCCACGCACGAGTCACTGGAGGTGCGCAGGTACTGGGACATCTTCGGATTATACGGGGATTTCATATATTCCCATACATCGTCATATCCGGCCTCTTTGGCCATCTCATCATAGGGCTTCCTGCGGATCGCCCGCTCGCACAGGGTGGCGTTCCGGCGGAAATGATACGCCTGATGATTCAGCACGTCATCCACCTGCTCCGGCGTCAGGCCATTCTCATGGGCGTACAGGTTAATCCAGTCATCATGGTTCATGCCCGGGCCGCCGCCGAGATATCTTCCGTATGCCCGGTCAAAGATGGAATCCAGGTCCGGGAACAGGACCTCGGAAGTCAGCGGCACACGCATATGATCCGGCGTATTGCCGTCCGGCATGCCGGTTCCCTGCTCGCTGCAGCCGGTCAGCACGATATCATAAGCGCCGCTGGCAACGGCGAACACTGCTTCCTCCAGCGCGATGTATCCGGTACAGCACCCTTCGGAATGGGACAGGGAGCCTTTTCCCCGCATCCCGAACCAGTCTGCGACCTGCAGGTTCGGCGTGATGCAGTTATTCAGCACATGAGGATTGGCGGAACCATGGAAGAAGAACTGGACATCCCTTGGCTCCACGCCCGCGTCCGCCATCGCGTCAAGGGCAGCGTATCCAAACAGCTCCCCGTTGGTCAGCCCTTTATAGGTCGGATTCTCAACTCCGTTGAAAAATGGAGTCGCACCGATTCCTACGATGGAGACGCTTCTCATATTCTTGCCGAGTTTAACATTCGTCAGCATGTTTCTCTCCTTTTCCTGTTACGATACAAGGCTTTTTACATTTCATCCATCACATAATCTACCAGGTCGCCGATCGTCTCGAACTTGCCGATTCGGGCGACCGGTATCATAACATCGTATTCATTTTCGATCGAAGAGCTCAGGGCGACACGCTGAACCGACTTTACGCCAAGCTCCTCGGAGACCTTGGTATTCTCATTGATCTGATCTTCCGGCTTTCCAAACGCCATTGACGCAAACTTGATTACGTTTGCCAGAACTTCTTTTCTCTCCTCCATGATGATTCTCCTTTCCTGTCAGTATGGCATCTCTGATCCCTCAGGATATGCCACAGATGAACCGGTGCATCTTGTGAACGGATGCACCTTAGGATCTGTTACAAAATAACTTGTACATCTTGCTTGTCTTTTCATCCGATA
>CAMORF010000231.1 GCA_946623485.1 uncultured Clostridia bacterium | reverse complement strand
GACACTTTGATATGCGGAGCTATCCGGGCTTACAGAATGGCGTGGATTGGGATCAGGCTTCTGACAGACAAGGAGTTCTGGAGACTGTACCGCATGATACGGAACAAGGATAAGAACATTCCTGACAAGGACAGCCTTAAGAAGAGAAGAAAGAACTTCCTGAAGAAAACGAGTCAGAAGAAAGCTGCTTAAGAAGACGGCAGAGTTCAGGAAAACGCAGCGTTATATGATAATTAACACGTAAACAGGCGATTAAGGTTTGCGCTGATGCCAGGCATCCGGCGCTGCAGTCAAACAGTTTTAAAAGTATTGGAGGAAGCAACATGGCAGATCAGTTTCAGGGAAATGTAGATACTCTTTTTAAGGGGATGGAGAATTTCGTAACCAGCAAGACATGTGTGGGAGATCCCATAAGAATCGGCGACACCATTATTCTTCCGCTGGTTGACGTTTCCTTCGGCCTTCTGGCTTCCTCGAAGAACGAGAGAGACCGCCGCAACGGAGGCGGAGGAATGGGCGGAAAGATGTCTCCGTCGGCGCTCCTGATCATCAAGGACGGCGCGACGAGACTTGTAAATGTCCGCAATCAGGACAGCCTGTCGAAGATCATAGATCTGGTTCCGGAGCTCGTACAGCGCTTCACAGACAATAAGAAGACAAAGACCACTCCCGAGGAAGATGTCGTGATTCAGGAGGCCGCGAAGGAAGAGAAGACCTTCTGAGGCTGGTAAAAAAGATGAAAAAGAGCTGACGCATTCACAGGCATCAGCTCTTCATTCTTTATCGCTCTTCATACAATCTGACTTATGCACGCTCAACCTTACCTGATCTCAGGCAGGAAGTGCAGACATACATCTTCTTGTTGGCGCCATTCACTTTCACTGTAACATGCTTGATGTTCGACTTCCACATCTTGTTGCTTCTTCTGTGGGAGTGGGAGACATTGTTACCGAAGTGAGCACCCTTATCACAAATTGCACATCTGGCCATCTCTAGCACCTCCTTCTAAACCGCGACTTGAGTATTGTAACAGAACTGAGAAGCCATTGCAACAGGAAAATGAGATGTTGTGCCCGGATCACAAAAAAATTACAGATGTTGTGTTTGGAGTTGTCCAAGCGGCTTTTGTCTGTTAAAATGTAATCGATTATGGAAGGAGGGATTCCATGGGCGTTCGCATGAATAACAAAATGGGTTCGATCGTGATTGATTCTAACGTTGTCGCTACTTATGCAGGTTCGGTTGCGGTCGAGTGCTTTGGCATTGTGGGCATGGCCAGTGTCAGTATGAAGGACGGTCTGGTAAAGCTGCTTGGGAAAGAAAATCTGGGCCATGGGATTGCGGTAAGGATGACCGGAAACAGGATCTCACTGGATTTCCATGTAATCGTATCCTATGGCGTGAGCATCTCTGCCGTTGCCGAGAACCTGGTCAGCAGTGTCCAGTATAAGCTGGAAGCTTTCACCGGCATGGAGGTCGAAAGGATTACGATCTATGTCGAAGACGTGAAGGTCATCGATTGACCTTTGTGTATGGAGGTTGAAACGTTGAATTCGAATACCATAGATGCTGCACTGATGCGGAAGATGTTTCTTGCCGGTGCCAGAAATCTTGAGCTGAAAAAAGAGTGGATTAATGAACTGAATGTATTTCCGGTTCCGGACGGGGATACCGGAACCAACATGACCTTGACGATCCAGTCAGCTGCGGAGGAGGTGAAGAACCTGGATCCGCTTACGCTGGAGAGTGCTTCGAAGGCCATTTCCTCCGGCTCCCTCCGGGGAGCGCGAGGAAACTCCGGCGTAATCCTGTCTCAGCTGTTCCGCGGATGCAGCAAGGTCTGGAGAAATGAAAGCACGATTACCGCGGAGAATACGGTCAGGGCATTCCAGAAAGCAGTGGAGACAGCCTATAAGGCGGTCATGAAGCCGAAGGAAGGCACAATCCTGACTGTCGCAAAAGCCGGGTCTGACCGCGCAAAAGAGCTGGTTGAGGCAAACCCTGACATTGAGATGGAAGACCTGCTGAAGGGGATTATTGACTACATGCAGGTTGTGCTGGACAAGACCCCTGAGATGCTTCCGGTCCTGAAGGAGGCCGGTGTCGTGGATTCCGGCGGACAGGGCCTGGTCCAGATCATGAAGGGCTGCTATAACGGCTTCCTCGGAATCGAAGGGGAGGAAGAGGAAGCGCCGGAGGCTGTTCCGGTCAGGCAGTATGCCTACAGGACGGAATTCATCCTGAAAAACAAAGAGCATATCTCCAAGGAGGAGAGGCTTGGTTTTGTCGCGTTTTTGGAAGAGCAGGGCGCGGATGTCGCAGCTGAGCGCTGTGAGGAAGGGCTGAAGGTTCATATCAATTCCGATGATCCCGGAGCGATCCTGACCAGGGCGCTCAATTACGGGTATCTGTCCCGGATCCATGTAATCAATAATGTGGAACGTCCGCAGTATCCGCTTCATATCTTTGAAGAGCAGGAATTGCTGGATGCCATGGCTGATCCGCATCAGGATCCGGAGGAGGAAGAGGTTCAGGCCGTGATGCCGCATAAGGAAGTCGGGTTCATTGCGGTTTCCATCGGTTCAGGGCTTGGCGACATTTTCCGGGAACTTGGCGCAGATTACCTGATTGAAGGCGGCCAGACGATGAATCCTTCCACACAGGATATCATGGACGCCGTAGACAAGGTCAATGCGGATACCGTGTTTATCTTACCCAATAACAAAAACATCATCCTTGCCGCAGAGCAGGCGCAGAACCTGATCCACGGCAAGGAGATCATTGTGATTCCTTCCAAGACGATCCCCCAGGGGATTTCCGCGCTTGTGAATTATCTGCCGGATAAGTCCGTACGGGAGAATGAGGCGCTGATGCGGGAGGAGATCCGGTATGTGAAGACGGTCGAACTCACCTACGCCGTGCGCGATACGAAGATCGATGACCAGACAATCCATGCAGGTGATATCATGGGGGTGGCTGACCATGGAATCATCGCAGTCGGGTCTGATATCGAAGAAACCGCATTTGAATCGGTGAAGCGTCTGGTAACGGATGACAGTGAGCTGATCTCTGTTTACTATGGGCATGATATGAGCGAAGAATCCGCCGAGGCACTGGGAAACCGGCTGATGGAAGCATTCCCTGACTGTGAAGTAGAGGTTGCGGCAGGCGGGCAGCCTTTGTATTACTATATCATATCGATCGAATGATTCCGGTCCCCTGAAAACCATCCGGAGGATGGGTTTCAGGGGTGTTTCATTGTCTGAAGCCGCCTGTATCCTGCCAGCCTGTTATTTCAGGCCGGCTGCATGTAACAGGAATCAGCGCCCTATCGTGAATCTGCCGTTTTTTTGCCTGCGTTTTGAAAATAGTTCGTGACAAATCTGAAATATGCCGTATAATAGGTTACAAGATGTTTAAGCAAATGTACCAAATGTAAACTGTCAACATTGTTTTTTCTTGGATGGAGGAATTCTATCATGAAGCAAGGGAATATGCTGGCTATGATCCTTGCCGGCGGGCGGGGAAGCAGATTGCATGAGCTCACCGACAAGGTTGCGAAGCCGGCGGTGTCTTACGGGGGGAAGTACAGGATTGTTGATTTTCCGCTCAGCAACTGTGCAAACAGCGGAATCAACATCGTAGGCGTGCTGACACAGTATGAATCCGTACTGTTGAACAGCTATGTGGCTGCAGGGTCACGCTGGGGGCTGGATTCGGATGATTCAGGCGTATTTGTCCTGACGCCGAGGGAGAAGGCTGATACAGGGCTTGATGTCTACCGCGGAACTGCGGATGCGATTTCCCAGAATATTGATTTCATCGATCAGTATAATCCGGAATATCTCCTGATTCTGTCAGGTGATCATATCTATAAGATGAATTATGACAAGATGCTTCAGGCTCACATTGAGAAGGAAGCGAATGCGACGATCGCGGTCCGTCCGGTGCCGATCAAGGAAGCAAGCCGCTTCGGCATCATGAACACCAATGAAGCGGGCGACATTGTTGAGTTTGAGGAGAAGCCGGAGCATCCGAAGAGCAATCTTGCTTCGATGGGAATCTATATTTTCAACTGGAAGGATCTGCGCAAGCTTCTGATTTCTGACATGAAGAATGCGGAGTCTGACCATGATTTCGGAAAGAATATTATCCCGACCATGCTTGCGGAGAACAAGAAGCTGATCGCATACCGCTTCGAGGGTTACTGGAAGGATGTGGGAACGATTGACTCCCTGTGGGAGGCCAACATGGATCTTCTGGATGAGAAGAATGAGCTGGATCTGAGTGATCCGACCTGGAGGATCTATTCTGAGGACATGTCATCCCTTCCGGCTTATATCGGGCCTGACGCTAAGGTTGACCGTGTCTATCTGACACAGGGCACGCAGGTTGAGGGAACTGTCAAGAACAGTGTCCTGTCAACCCTTTC
>CAMORF010000230.1 GCA_946623485.1 uncultured Clostridia bacterium | reverse complement strand
TTGGATCAGCATGCTTTCCAATTTGACGCTGTCTACGGGCTTGGTCAGATAGTCCTGGAACCCAGCAGCGATGTATTCTTCCCTAGCACCTGAAATAGCGTTGGCCGTCAGGGAAACCACTGGAGTCTCGCGGTTCGGATTATCCGGCATTGCCTTCATCTGTTTCAAGGTTTCGATGCCGTCCTTCCCCGGCATCATATGATCAAGGAAAATGATGTCATACTTCTTTTCCAGGGACATGGAGATTCCCTCATCCCCATCGTTCGCCGTATCGATCTGGACCTGCGTCTGCTTCAGAAGCCCTTTGAACACTACGAGATTCAGCGGGGTGTCGTCCACCACAAGGACACAGGCATCGGGGGCTATGAACTTTTCTTTGTATTTCTTATGCTCCGAAATATGCGCCTGATGGGCTTTCTTGTAGTCTCCCAAAGGTTCCCAGCTGACAACTTTCTGACGCAGGGAAAAGGAAAAATTGGAGCCGGAGCCATAGACACTGTGTACCTGCAGATCTGTGCCCATCATATGAAGCAGTTTTCCGGTAATAGCCATCCCCAGACCGGTACCTTCAATCTTGCGGTTGCGTTTTTCCTCGATGCGCTCAAACTCGGAAAAAAGCTTTTTGAGATCCTGTTCCCTGATGCCGATGCCCGTATCCTTCACAGAGACATGAAGCATTACCTCATCCGGCGCCTCCTCGATCCGATCAAAACCGACGGAAAATGTCACACTTCCCTTTTCCGTATATTTCACTGCATTTATCAGAATATTCGTGATAACCTGCTTGATGCGGATCTCATCACCATAGAGCCGTTTCGGCATCTGGGAATCAAATTCCAGTACAAGGGAGAGATTTTTGCTTTCCGCCCGCACCTGGATCATCGTCACCAAGTCGTTCAGGCTACCGGAAAGGTCGTATTCCACAGGAATGATCTCGATTTTACCTGCCTCGATTTTGGAGAAATCCAGAATATCATTGATGATACCCAGCAATGTGTTGCCGGCAGCCTTCACATCTTCGGCATAGGCAAGGACGTGTTTGTCCTCGCATTCCCGCAGGATCATCTCATTCATGCCGAGAACCGCATTGATCGGCGTGCGGATCTCATGGGACATATTGGCAAGGAAATCACTCTTGGCGCGGGATGCCTCCTCGGCCATAGCCTTTGCCTTTCTGAGTTCCTCACTCTCATAGATATCATCCCGGATCTGGACCAGATACATGGCACCAACCGCGACAAGCAGCATCAGCAGACCGAATACCCAAACCACCAGAAGCGTGAGGCTCCCAATCCCCTCGGAGGCTTTCTCCTTCGGCACGAACCCCGCAAGCAGATAGTTCGTTCCCGGGATTTCCGCCTCAAACAGCAACATATCGCCCCGCGTCGTATTGAAAGCACGAGCCGCCGCCATAGAGGTTTCCATCTCCCGATGCATGGAATGGAAGAACTCCCTGAGTTCTCCGCTCTGCATGAAGTACACATCTTCCTCATCAAACTGCGCAAAGGGAATGATGATATCCCCTTTCCGTGTGACGACACACATCCTGCCGATATCGTCATAGCAGCTGATAGAAAACCGATCCCTGATGGTTTCGGGGGGGTAGAGCCGATAGAGGACATATTTGATATTCTTGCCGTGGAACACTGGACAGGTGAACAGGATTCCCTGATCCTGCACAAAGGTGATTGCCTTTTCCCCTCGCACAGAGGTCTGTATACCATCATAGGTATACAGGGACAGACTATCCCCAAAGATTGCCCGACCGTCAATGGCAAGCAGTCCCTGCTTCACGCCTGCTTCATTGAAAACCAATGGCATGAGCCTCTCCATTTCCTCCGGATTGGCTTCAATCTTAGAAGCGATATAGACAAGATTTTCCAGCTCTGCCCCCAGCTTTTCCTCAGCTTGGCTTGCCAGTGTCTCCGCCTGCCGCTTCGTCTGATTCTCTGTATAATGGGTCAGAAGCTCACTCATCCGCTGCTGGAACAGCGCCCCCACAACCAGCAATATCACAGCAAAAAAGAGGGTGGCCAGGAGATTGCTTCCCTTCACCTTAAAAGGGAATCTGCTATTCATAGATCTCTACTCCCTCAACAAACCAATCCATACCGGTAAACAGCTCGCGGTCACTGATCCTTTCGCCCTCCTCGCAGCGAAGGTTCCCCTTGTTGTCGCGGATCACGCCGGAAAACACGTCCCGCTTCGTCATGATGCGCTTCTCTTCCCGTTCCATCAACGCGATGGTACTGGGCTGCACGCGAGGAGACAGTGGGTACAGCTTGACGCCGCCCTCTGCTATATCCAGCCAGTAATTGCGGGACGAATTCGTCCTCCCGCTAAGATAGTCTCCCAGCACTCTCTTATAAACCATAGCCCAGTCGTACAGCGCCGCCGTCAGGAACCGATCGGAGTACTGTTCATACACACTGTCATAACCGGTGCTGAAAAGTCCCAGTTCCTCCGCTTCCCTTACGGCATAGGGCCTGTCCTCATGATAGGTGATGACATCCGCGCCCCTGCCGACCAGAAGGGCGACACTTGCCCGTTCCTCTTCTTCATTATCCCAGCTGTTGACGAAACGGACAATGAGCCGCGCCTCCGGGTTGGCAACGCGCATTCCCAAAGCGTAGGCATTGATTCCACGATTAGCCTGGGCATTCGGTGTCGCAGTCACATAGCCCAACACCCCCGTCCGGCTCTCGCTGCCTGCTACAATGCCCGCCAGATACCGCGCCTGATAGAGGCGGGAAAAATAGGTAGTGCAGTTTTTCTCCTCACCTTTGCCAGAGATGGAAAAAAATGCAACCTGCGGGTGCTGCTCTGCAATCCCGTCCACATATTGGCCGTATCCGAAGCTGGTCAGATAGATGGCACTGGCGCCTTCGCTGATCAGTTCCTCGACAGCATGGTTCAGTGCCCTCTCATCCTCCGGCACATGCTCCCGCACCAGGAGGACGCACCCATATCCGTCACAGGCACTCGACAGACCATCGTAATGGCTCTCATTCCAGCCCCGATCCGCCTTCGCTCCAATCAGGACGAGACCAACCACAGACTGCTTTTCTGTTTCTGGAAGTTTGAAGCTCCTTATCACGACAACAATCGCAAAAATGCACAATAATACGAGCAGAAGCGGAAGTTTGCGTCTAAGCCATTCCTTACTCTTCAACCGTCACACCCTCCACACACCAATCAAACTCGTTCAGCATTTCACTGTCCGACATAGATTCTCCTGCTTCCACACGAATGTTTCCCCTGTTGTCCGTGATCGGCCCATAAAAAACATCGAAGGTGCGGCTCCGCATCTTTATATTGGCCGCAAGTACTTCCTTCTTTGTTCCCGGCTTCACATTTCCAGTGAGCTCCGAAAGAGAAACAATGCCGTCCTCCAAATTCATCCACTCATGGCTGCCATGGAATTTTCCCTGCAGACAACTCAGGATCTCTTTGCGGTAACATGCCTCCCATTTCCAGATGCAGGCAGTCAGATAGGTCTTGGGAAATTCAACGCTATTGTCCAGATTGTAGCCAATGGACCACACGCCCCGCTTCTCCGCTTCCCGGTGTGGTTGGATGGAGTCCGTATGCAGGGCAATGGTGTCGATGTTGGGATGGCTGTCCATCAGATTGTGGAATGCTTCTCCGGCCGCATTGTCCTCCGTCCAGGAATTGCAGTAGCGTACATAGACCTGCGCCTCAGGGCGGACGCTTCGCACTCCCAACGCAAAGGCATTGATGCCCCGGATTACCTCTGGGATTGGAAAGGCCGCCACATAGCCGATGGCCCCCGTCTCCGTCCGCATCCCTGCCACGATGCCCGAAAGATACCGTGCCTGATACATCCTGCCGAAGAAAGAAGACAGATTGCTGCTGTGTCCTGTGCCCGTAGCATGAAGGAAATACACATCCGGGTACTCCTCCGCAGCCTTTTGCATGGATTGGCCGAATCCAAAGGACACCCCCACGATAATCTCGCACCCCTTGTCCCGAATGAGGCTTTCAATCTCCTTGGAACAATCGGCAGACACGTCCTCCTGACAGATGATTTCCAGATTCAGCTCGTCCTGCAAGGATTCCAGCGCCTCGTAATGGGTTTGGCTAAAGCTGCGGTCTGAGCGGGAACCGTTCAGAAGCACCCCGACTTTGGTTGTCTTACTTGCCAAATCCATGTTCTGACAATCATCTCTGATCAACAGGATTCCCGCGATGACCGCCATGAGAACCAGAATTGCCAAAATGAGGATTCTCCGCACAAAGCTCCTCCTTCCCAGAAGTCGGCAGATAGCGCAGGAAGATCTGTTTTAATGAACAATCCCTCCCGAGTGGGAGGGATTGTTTGTGATGATTAATATTCCATCAGAGGTTCGAGCTCCTTGGCCTGGTCGATCATTTTCTCCACCTCTTTGAGGCTCGGGACGCGGTTGCAGAGGTTCTTCTC
>CAMORF010000229.1 GCA_946623485.1 uncultured Clostridia bacterium | reverse complement strand
AACACCTGGTACGGCGGCGAGATGAAGAAGGGGATGTTCTCCATGATGAACTACTACCTGCCGCTGAAGGGCATCGCTTCCATGCATTGCTCCGCGAACACCAACATGGAAGGAAAGAACACCGCGATCTTCTTCGGACTGTCCGGAACCGGCAAGACCACCCTTTCCACTGACCCGAAGAGACTGCTGATCGGTGATGACGAGCACGGCTGGGACGACAACGGCGTCTTCAATTTTGAGGGCGGATGCTATGCGAAGGTCATTAATCTGGACAAGGATTCCGAGCCGGACATCTACAACGCGATCAAGAGAGATGCTCTGCTTGAAAACGTGACTGTTGACGCGGAGGGCAAGATTGATTTCGCTGACAAGTCTGTCACCGAGAATACCCGTGTTTCTTATCCGATCGAGCACATCGAGAAGATTGCGAAGAACGTGAACAAGATTTCCTCCGGCCCGGCAGCTGACAATGTCATCTTCCTGTCCGCGGATGCGTTTGGCGTACTGCCGCCGGTTTCCATCCTGACACCGGAGCAGACCCAGTACTATTTCCTGAGCGGATTTACGGCAAAGCTTGCGGGAACCGAGCGCGGCATCACTGAGCCGACCCCGACCTTCTCTGCCTGCTTCGGCCAGGCATTCCTGGAGCTGCATCCGACGAAGTACGCGGAAGAACTGGTAAAGAGAATGCAGAAGAGCGGCGCGAAGGCTTATCTGGTGAACACCGGATGGAACGGCACCGGCAAGAGAATTTCCATTAAGGATACCCGCGGCATCATCGACGCGATCCTGAATGGCGACGTGCTGAAGGCTCCGACCAAGAAGATTCCGTACTTTGATTTCGAGGTTCCGACTGAGCTTCCGGGCGTTGATCCGGCGATTCTTGATCCGCGTGATACTTATGCGGAAGCGGCGCAGTGGGATGAGAAGGCGAAGGATCTGGCAGGCCGCTTCATCAAGAACTTTGTGAAGTATGAAGGAAATGAAGCTGGCAAGGCGCTTGTCGCTGCCGGCCCGAAGCTTTAATCTGAAAAAGCGGAAGCAATTGCTCCAAAGCAACAGTGAGCATTTCATAAACAGGGAAGCAATTGCAGGCATTCTATCAATATGCAGGAAGCGGGGAGACTGGCTTTGCAGCCAGCCTCCCTTTGTGAGTCATTCGGAAACTGTTACATGGGAAGAACCCAAATCAGGATATTGAGATGCAGAACCTGAACCAGGATATTGATATGCTTCAGCCAAGGGACAGTGTGGCCGGTTTTTCGGTCTGCCCGGGGCTGTATGAACAGAACGGCGCACAGGCGCTGGGATATGGCGGCGCGGTCAGCTTTACGGTTCATTCCAACGGGGCAATAGCGATAGAGCTTTTGCTGTTCCACAGGGGGGAGAAGCAGCCCTACGCCGTGATTCCATTTCCCCTGGAATACCGGATCGGGGATGTATGGTCGATGGTTGTCTTCGGGCTGGATATCACGCAGTTTGAGTATGCCTACCGTGTGGATGGTCCCTGGGATCCGAAGAAGGGACTTTTGTTTGACAAAAAACACGTGCTGCTGGACATCTACGCAAAAGCGGTGACGGGCCAGAAGGTCTGGGGCGAGCGCCAGGCTGAGGAGGGCATGTACCATGCGCGTGTCGTGCGCCATTCCAATGACTGGGGCGACCATGCGCATAAACAGCTGAAGATGGAAGACCTGATCATATACGAGCTGCATGTGCGTGGATTTACGATGGGCGCAAATGCGGGTGTGGCGTGTCCGGGTACGTTCGAAGGAATCCGCGAGAAGATCCCGTACCTGAAATGGCTTGGCGTGACGGCGGTTGAGATGATGCCGATCTTTGAATTTGATGAGATGCAGGATCTGCGCAACCATGAAGGAAAGCGTCTCATGGATTACTGGGGCTACAATACGGTCAGTTATTTTGCGCCGAACGCGAGCTACACCGCCCGGCAGGAGTACAACCGGGAGGGAAGTGAGCTCCGGGATCTGATCTGCAGTCTTCACGAGGCGGGGATCATGGTGATCCTGGACGTTGTGTTCAATCATACGGCAGAAGGAAATGAACTTGGTTCCTTCATTCATTTTAAGGGATTTGACAATAATATCTATTACATGCTGACACCGGAGGGGGATTATTATAATTTTTCCGGCTGCGGCAATACGGTAAACTGCAACCATCCGGTTGTCCAGGAGTTGATTGTGGAATGCCTCCACTATTGGACGGTTAATTACCATATCGATGGATTTCGTTTTGATCTTGCCAGTATTCTGGGGAGAAATGAGGATGGTTCGCCGATGGCGAATCCGCCGCTTTTGCAGCGTCTGGCCAGGGATCCGCTTCTGGCGGATGTGAAGCTGATCGCGGAGGCGTGGGACGCAGGCGGACTGTACCAGGTGGGGAGCTTTCCGGCATGGAACCGCTGGGCGGAATGGAACGGGAAATACAGGGATGATATGCGGTCATTCCTGAAGGGAGAGTACTGGCTTGCCCCGGATGCGGCCAGGCGGATGCTGGGATCCCCGGATCTGTATTCCACGGAATCGCCGGAGCAGGGGCGCAGCCCCCACGGTTATCTTGGATATAACTCGTCAGTGAATTTTCTGACCTGTCATGACGGATTCACGCTTTACGATCTGTATACCTACAGCTATAAGCACAATGAGGTGAATGGCTGGAACAATACAGATGGCACGGATGACAACCGGAGCTGGAATTGCGGGTGCGAGGGACCGACCCTGGATTCTGAGGTTGAGGCGCTCAGGATCCGTATGATGAAAAATGCGATGGCGGTTTTGATGATGAGCCGTGGCACGCCGATGTTCCTGGCGGGGGATGAGTTTGCGAATACGCAGTTCGGGAATAACAATGGGTATTGTCAGGACAATGAGATCAGCTGGCTGAATTGGAATTATTGTGACCGGAACCGGTCCATGCTGGAGTTTACCAGAGACGTGATCTCTTTCCGGAAGCAGCATGAATGCATCCGGCGGGATCTCCGGACGGCGCGGTGCGGATTCCCCAATATGTCGGTGCATGCCGGAACCCCGTGGAACGCGTTGGTCACGAAGGATACGAAGGCTTTCTATGTTGTGTATGCCGGTTATGATGAGGACAGGCGTGATGATGATATCGTGTGCGTGGCGCTGAATGTTTTCTGGGAGCCGGTTGAGATTACACTTCCGGATCTGCCGGACGGGCGCAGCTGGCACTTGTTCGTATCGACGGGAGGCGAAGAACGGGGCATGGCGTGGAAAAAGGTTGCCATGCGGCCCCGGTCCGTCGCGATCCTGACGATGGAGCGGTATTAGGACGGTTCGGTTGCTGCCTTGAATGTTGTCATGAATATTGCCATGAATGCTGTCATGAATGCTGCTTCGAATGGTACTGCGGACAGAGTGGCAAAGGAAACAGATACGGGTTTAGCGGATGCGCGTCAGCTTCGGGCAGGGAAGATTATATCTTCCCTGCCCGAAGCTGTTATCGGAGATGCTTGCGATCAGAGAAGACTGTCATTGAGGGAGGCTGCCATAGCTGAGGAGGGAGCAGAAGTGTGTGGAACAAGCCGGGCTTTCTGAGCCAAAGTGAGGCAGCGGGAGGGCATAATGGGCAGAAGAGCAGGAATGGAAACCAGCTGCACTGATTGAGAAAAAAAACGCACTACGATATAATGGAGATAAAAAAGAGGGAATCATGTAACCATTCACTCCCATTGCTCAGATCTGAAGCATTCTTTGTTGAATCGTTACAAAATGGTAACTATGTAAATGGCAATTATGTAAACGGCAACTATGTAAATAGCAACTATGTAACCGAACCTTGACCTGTGGAATCGGAGAAAAAGACAAGCAAGATCACAAGTTATTTCTGAACAGATCTTAAGAATATAATGGAGGACATAACGATGAATCATATGCCGGAAGTTGAAAAACTCAGGGCGCGCACTGACATTCATTTTAACTGTGCACAATCTCTTTTGGTTCCGTTTCGGGATGTGACCGGGCTGAGTGAAGAGGAATCCTACCGGCTGGGAAGTTTGTTCGGGAGCGGAATGCACCATGGCGGCCTTTGCGGGACACTCTCCTCTGCAGCCATGATTCTGGGAATGGCAGGATTCGGAAAAGAGGTTTCAACTGCCATGATCCGTGACTTCAAAAAGCGTCATGACAGCATTCAGTGCAGGGAGCTTCTTGCAGCATCCGCAAAAAGAGGGATCCCAAGAAAACCGCATTGTGACGGTCTGGTGTTTGAGATGACAAAGTTTCTGGATGAAACACTGGGTGACACAGCGGGTGAATCATTGCAGGAAGCAATGAGATGACGCATTGCAGGAAGCGATGAGATGACGTACTGCAGGGAGCAATAAGATGACGCGCTGCAGGAAGAAATGAGATGACGGAAGCATCGGTGAACCACTGGTGAAATAGCGGTATGAATGAAT
>CAMORF010000228.1 GCA_946623485.1 uncultured Clostridia bacterium | reverse complement strand
TCTGCAAGAAGCACTCTGCAAGGAGCACTCTGCAAGAAGCGTTCTGCAAGAAGCACTCTGTAAGAAAAAGACTATAAGAAAACTATAGAAGCCGAAAAATGTAGAAAATTCTCAATCAGCGCTCTTTCAGTGACAACACATACGTTATATACTCATACTATCAAAAACCATAAATCGTGTAAATCATTCAGAAAGGAAGGCAGAAATCAATGAGAGTACTGGATTCTGAATTAATGAAAGCATATGCCCGGATGGCATCGGATGGGTTCCGCCAGGGATGGCACGAGCGCAACGGCGGGAACTTAAGCTACCGCATGAAACCGGAGGAAGTTGAGGCACTGCAAGAGGATTTCAGCCAGGATGGGGAATGGCGTGTGATCGGCTGGCAGGCCGGCGATGAGTCTGCATTTCCCGGCCTTGCGGGAGAATACTTCATGGTCAGCGGCTCCGGAAAATATTTCCGGAACATCGAGCTTGCTCCGGAAGAAAACGTCTGCATCATTGAGCTCAATGAAAAAGGCGACCGCTATCGTATCGTATGGGGCCTGACAAAAGGCGGCATGCCCACCTCTGAGCTTCCCACGCATCTTGCAAACCTGGAAGTTCTGAAAGCCAGGGATCCTGAGATCCGCGTTGTCTATCATTGCCACCCGGCGAACATCATCGCCCTAACCTTCGTTCTTCCTCTCGACAGCCGCGTATTCACCCGTGAAATCTTTGAGATGGTAACGGAATGCGCTGTCGTCTTCCCGGAAGGCATCGGTATCGTACCGTGGGTCATCTGCGGCGGCCGTGTGATCGGCGAAATGACTGCGCAGATCATGAAGAAGCAGGATGTCGCGGTATGGGCACACCATGGGGCTTTCTGCTGTGGCAAAGATTTCGACCTTGCCTTCGGCCTCATGCATACAGTTGAAAAGGCGGCAGAAATCCTTGTAAAGGTAATGTCCATCTCTCCGGTCAAGAAAAACACCATCACTCCGGATCAGCTTCGCGAACTCAATGAACCATTCGGGATCCAGATCAATGAATCTTTCCTGTATGAAAAAAAGGACGGTTCCATCGGACAGCTTCCTGATCGTGAATAAGGAGCTGTAGATAAATAAGATCCTAAGATACCGAATTCCGGAGGGATACATCTTATGAAAAAATACTATCTCGCTATCGATATCGGTGCTTCGTCCGGGCGCCATATCCTTGCCTGCATGGAAAACGGAAGGATCCAGCTTGAGGAGATCTATCGTTTTTCCAATGGAAATGATATCTCGAACGACCATCTCGTCTGGGATACGGACAGGCTCTTCCAGGAAATAAAACTGGGGATGAAGCATTGTGCCATGCGCGGGATTGCTCCCGTATCCATGTCGATTGATACCTGGGGAGTCGATTATGTACTCCTTGATCAGGATGATAAACGCATCGGTCCCTGCTACGGATACCGGGACAGCCGGACAGACGGCATGAAGGAAAAGGTATATTCCGTCATCTCAAAGCATAGCCTGTATCAGCGGACCGGCATCCAGGAAACCTCCTTTAACACCATATTCCAGCTCATGGCGCTTAAAGAACAAAACCAGGATGCCCTGAACAACGCCCAAAGCCTGCTCATGGTACCCGACTACCTGCATTTTCTCCTGACAGGCATCAAAAAGCAGGAATATACAAACGCCACAACTACCCAGTTGATAAATGCATCCACGAACACCTGGGACACGGAGCTGATCGATCTGCTCGGGCTTCCCGGCAGGCTGTTCGGCCCCCTGTCCATGCCGGGTACCTGTGTCGGCAGGCTGCTTCCTGAAATTCAGGAGGAAGTCGGATTTGATACAAAGGTGATCCTCCCGGCCACACACGACACAGGTGCCGCCGTGATGAGCGTCCCTTCAGAGGAAAAAGACATCCTGTACATCTCCTCAGGAACATGGTCTTTGCTCGGGACCGAGCTGGAAGCTGCCAATACCAGTGAAGATGCGGAGAAAGCTAATTTTACCAATGAAGGCGGGTACGATTACCGTTTCCGTTTCCTGAAAAACATCATGGGACTTTGGATGATCCAGTCGGTGAAGAAGGAGCTGGAGGCCGGCTATGCGTATGAAGGGCGCAAGAATAATGAGGATTATGGTTTTGCAAACCTCTGCAGCCAGGCTTCCAGGGCGGAGATTGATTCCATCGTAGATGTGAGTGATAACCGGTTCCTGGCCCCGGATTCCATGATCGCCGAGGTTCAGGCAGCCTGCCGGGAAGAAGGCCTTGCGGTGCCCGTCACTGCATGGGAGATCGCCAGGGTCATATACCGCTCTCTTGCTGAGTGCTACCGGAAAACAATCCTGGAAGTCGAGGCCCTGACCGGCCGGCATTACAATGCCATCAATATCGTTGGAGGAGGCTCCAAGGCCGGCTGGCTAAACCAGTTAGTCGCTGATACTACCGGAAGAATTGTTCTCGCCGGCCCGGGGGAAGCAACCGCCATAGGGAACCTCGGTGCGCAGATGATCGCTGACGGAGTCTTTGACAGCCTGGCGCAATTCAGGCGCTCCGTTTTTGAATCCTTCGGCGTGCTTACATACCACCCTGCGCAGACCTGATAGTTCCTCTCTTTTCATGAGCAGCCTGCTGTCCAAGCCATACGGATCAGAAGCTGCAGATTGGTGATACTGAAAAAACACTTAACTACAATAGATTGGTTATACTGAAAAGACACTTAGCTGCAGTAGATTGATGATACTGAAAAAATATTTGACTACCGTAGATTGATTGTACTGAAGAATACTTGACTATATGAAGAGGAGATTGCACATGTTGGTCAATACAAAAGCCAGAATCGGCGTCTTCGCGATCGCGCTTGGCGCATACCTGCCCCAGTTCCCTTCCCTTGTCCCGGAATTTGAGGAGCAGTACAAAACCTTTCAAACAAAGCTGCCGGATACCGTTGAGATCATCGACGGCGGAATCGTCACAACAAAGGAACTGGCCCAGGCAGCCGGCGATAAGTTCCGCGCTGCCGATGTGGATCTGGTCGTCCTCCAGCTTCTGACCTATGCCACTTCCTACAATATGCTGCCGGCGGTCCGTGACCTCGACGTACCGGTCGTGCTCGTTAATATCCAGAAACGCAAAGCGCCGGATTATGCCAATACCGACACGCCAACCTGGCTTGGCGAGCTCTATGCCTGCGGCGCTGTCGGGGAAATGGTCGCAGACCTGGAGCGTGCCGGGAAGCGCCATGCAGTGATCACCGGCGTGGAGGAAGGCGGAGATCCCTATGTCATCAAGGAATTGCAGGAATGGTGCCTCGCAGCCCAGGTCCGCAGGCGTTTCCGTGACACCAATCTGGCGCAGATCGGCCGTCCGTATCCCGGCATGATGGATCTCTACATCGATGAGACCAATCTCTATCACAGGATGTGGGTCTACACCAAGCAATTTGACTGGGAGAAAATGTGGGCGATCGCGGACAATATCACGGATGAGGACGCAATCCGCGCGAAGGCGCAGGAGATCCTGGACACCTTCGACATCGAAGGCGGGGGCACCATCGAAAAAGTATGGGAAATGGCGAGATATGTGGTTGCCTTCGAGCAGTGGGTAAAGGATGAGCAGCTCGGCTTTGTTGCCTCCCACTACGACGGCTTTGCCCAGGGAGTGGCAGGCAAGCTGGACAGCATGCTCATCCCGGCGTTTTCCATGTTGATCAAGCAGGGTGTTGCCTGCGCCGTTGAGGGCGACATCAAGGTAGCGATGGCCATGTCCATTCTGAAAACAATCTCCGGCACCGGGCAACTGTCTGAGATGTATTCGATTGATTTCAACGAGGATATCTGCATCATCGGACACAGCGGCTCAGGCGACGCGGACATTTCCGAAAAGAAGCCTACCATGAAGATTGTCGATGTCTTCCATGGAAAGACCGGCGGCGGATACCTGACACAGTTCTACCCGCCTGCGGGCCCGGTAACATACCTGGGCATCACCCAGGATCAGGACGGACACTTTAAGTTCGTCGCTGCAGAAGGCATAAACGAGGAAGGCCCCATCTTCACCTTCGGCGATACCAATATGCGCACCCGCTTCTCCTGCGGTGCGCGAGAATTCTGCAACCGCTGGAGCGAAGCAGGCCCGACCCATCATATGGCCGCTGCGGTAGGCCGCCACATCGACACGATCCTGAAGGTTGCGAAGATCTTCAATGTTCCTGTAGATATTGTGACAAGGTAAAAGCCTGGCATTGTTCAGAACGCAAAGCGCTCTCCTCTGATAAGCCGAACAATTACCAGATTTACAATACTATATTTTTAAATATTATATTTACAATACTATATTTGCAATAAAAGGGGCTTTCAATGCCCCTTTTCCTGTTTATTTTCCATTTAGGCAAACAATTCTTCGGCTTTCTCCGGCAAGGAAACAAGTCAATTATACATTCATTATAAACTTCTCTCTAATCACATATT
>CAMORF010000227.1 GCA_946623485.1 uncultured Clostridia bacterium | reverse complement strand
TTCCAAGATCGATGCCTTCTTTGTTCTTGAAATCCTGGATCATGTAATCCGTGATTCTCTGGTCGAAGTCATCACCGCCCAGACGGTTATTGCCGTTGGTTGCCAGAACTTCAATCACGCCATCGCCGATCTCGATGATGGAGACATCAAAGGTGCCGCCGCCAAGGTCATAGACCATAATCTTCTGCTCTTTTTCATTGTCAAGCCCGTAAGCCAGGGCAGCAGCCGTCGGCTCGTTGATGATACGCTTGACATCAAGACCTGCAATCTTTCCTGCATCCTTGGTTGCCTGCCTCTGGGCATCATTGAAATATGCCGGGCAGGTGATCACTGCTTCCGTTACCTTCTCGCCCAGGTAAGCTTCCGCGTCGCTCTTCAGCTTCTGAAGGATCATCGCGGAGATCTCCTGCGGAGAATACTTCTTCGCGTCAATGTTTACCCTGAAATCAGAGCCCATATGCCTCTTGATGGAAGAGATGGTGCGGTCAGAGTTTGTAACCGCCTGCCTCTTTGCCGGCTCACCCACAAGTCTCTCTCCATTTTTGGTAAATGCGACAACAGACGGCGTTGTCCGTGCGCCTTCCGCGTTTGCGATTACAGTCGGCTTTCCGCCTTCCATGACCGCCACGCAGCTGTTCGTGGTACCAAGGTCAATTCCGATAATCTTACCCATAACACATCCTCCTTATCGTTCTGAATCCGATTCTGTCCGGCCGGCAATTCCCTGCCGGTCCGGCCCCTATGTCCTGCAGCAGTTTTCCCGCTGCTTTTGTACCTATGTCAGTTTTCCTGCTCCTTTTGTGCCTGCAACAGTTTTCCTGCTGCTTTTGTGACTGTGTCAGTTTGCGACTTTTACCATGCTGTGGCGCACTACGCTGTCATGGTAGGTATATCCTTTCTGCAGTTCCTGTACAACAATATTCTCGCCGACCGAATCATCCTCGCAGTGCATCACCGCGTTGTGGAGATTGGGGTCAAATTCCTTGCCCTCGGCTTCAATCGGCTTTACCCCGATTGACTCCAGTTCCTGCAGCATCGACTTGTAAATCTTATCCATTCCGTCAACAAACGGATCTTCCTTATCCTGCGCCTGCGCGAGACCGCGTTCAAAGTTATCAATGACAGGAAGGATCTTCTCGATCACGCTCTTCGCGCCCAAGTCAAACATCTGGCTCTTTTCCTTGTCCGTCCGCTTCCGGAAGTTATCGAATTCCGCCATCTGGCGTTTCACCCTGTCGGTGAGCTCCTCGATCTTTTCATCCCTCTTGTCCTTCTTTTTCTTAAAGAAGGAAGGCTTCCGCCCCTCCGGAGCCTGGGTAAAGGTGCCATCTACCACCTCATCCTCATCGGCTTCTTCCGCCCGGACATCCGGACCGCCGGCATCATTGTCTGCCGGATCAGCCGCGGGTTCCTCCTTTATGACGCCGCCATCCGCGCTCTCATCCGGCTTCACGTCATCAGCCGTCCTGCACGCTTCCCCATCCGCTGCGGTTTCACCAGGATTTTCCTGCTGCATATCCTGCGCGGCAGCTTCCTGCTCCTCTTCCGGGCTTCTGCCTGCAATTGTTTCCTGATTTGTCTCTTCTGCCATACTGTCCTCCGGTTCCGTGCTAAGTTACATCGTTATCACAGTCTGTCTGGATTGCTAAGGATCTGTTCCTTCCCTGTGGTAGACTTCATCCAACTGTCCGGTCAGGTTCTTCAGGATGTCAACGACCTTGTCGTAATCCATCCGTTTCGGGCCGACGATCCCGATCCGTCCGTACATACCGTCTCCAAGATCATAGCTTGCAGTTACCACGCTGCAATCCCTCAGGTTTTCATTTCCAAGCTCCGATCCGATCGCGACCTGGATTGCCTGCCCGGAATCCTTCTCCTGATCCATCAGGGAAAGCAATGGGTGCTTTTCCTCAAAGGCATGGATCAGACCGCTTGCCTTATCCGTATCCGAGGAAAGCTCCGGATACCGGAAGATATTCGTGGCGCCGCTGGTGTAAACCTCAACATCCTCTTCCTGGCTGATGGCATCCGCAACCGCGTCAAGCACCTGTGAAATCAGCTCTGACTGAATGCCGGCCTCCTGCTTCAGCCGGGAAATCGTTGCCAGGTTGATCTCTTCAATCGTCAGGCCGTTCAGGTGGGAATTCAACTGGATATTCAGCTGAAGCACCTGGTCACCGGAAAGGCCGTGCTGCATATGGATGATCCGGTTCTTCACCACATTGCCTTCTGCAACAACGGTAGCCAGGATCTGCTCTTCGTCAACGATCGACAGCTGGATGAACTTCAGCTTTATCCTGTGGTACTGCGGGCTGGTAATCATCGTCGCGTAATTCGTATGCGCCGCAAGGTACCGTACGATCTGTTTGAGGAGCATCTCCATCTTATCCTCACGGGAGATCATGAGCTGCCTCATCGAGGTGACCTCTGCTTCCTTCTCCTCCATCAGCCGGTCCACATAAAGCCTGTATCCCCGGTCGGAGGGAATCCTTCCGGAGGAAGTGTGCGGCTGGATAATCAGCCCCATCTCTTCCAGGTCGCTCATCTCGTTCCGGATCGTTGCCGAGCTGAGATTCAGGTCCGACATCTTGGAAATCGTACGCGAGCCCACCGGTTCGCCCGTATCCAGATAAGTCTGAATGATGGCCTTCAATATCGTCCACTTCCGGTCATCCAATTCCATATCCATGCCGACACCTCCTCTCTTCCTTTCTGTTAGCACTCGTATTGTTGGAGTGCTAACATCCATGGCACTATAATAGAACCGGCACCCATGTTTGTCAACATGTATTTGTGAAAAAAATGTGGTTTTTGTGCTATGATGTTAGGAGCTGTTCACTTCGATCAACAAGCATAGACAAACATCGATATGGGAGACTCTTATATGCGAAAAACGATTCTTCTTGCGGTCATTGCGTGCATCTTCGGGATTGTGCTCCTCGCCGGGCTTGCATTTTATATCCCGAACCGCCTGGGACAGACAGAAGGGGAAAAGCAGTCTGAGATATTTACCGGCTTTGCCGTCTCGGCGGAGGATCCGGTTGGGATGCGCAGCGCGTCCGGCGGCAAGGAAAACAATTCTTCTATAGGAGGCAATGCCACCGGAGGAAGCACAACCGGCCATGCAGACACCGGCCAAACCTATCCGAATGACACAATGCCCGCCTCCTCCGGCACTCGGACGGAGACGGTACCCGCAAGTCCCGGCGGACAGGCCGAAAAGAATATCAAAACAGATGGTTCCGGAACGGAGGATTCTGAAACAGTGGAATCTGAAACGGAGGGATTCCGTGCAGACTCAGAAGCCCTTCCCACCCGCCGGATTACGCAGGCGTCCGCATTCGCTGCCCTGTCAGACCATACCAAAGCCCACCGGATCATCTGGGTCGGAGATTCCCGGACCCTCGGTCTCCAGGACGCGCTTGAAAAAACAGGCAGGGAGGATGACGATCTTTTTGTCGGACAGGTAGGAGAAGGCGTAAGATGGTTCCGGGAGGAAGGGATCTATGCGCTTTCCGATGCGATCCTTGCGAATCCGGATCTTCCCGTTGTCCTGAATTTCGGAGTAAATGATCCGGACCTGGTGGATGAATATGTGGTGGCCTACTGGGATCTGATCCGTGCCAACCCGGATACCCGCTTCTATCTGCTGTCCGTAAATCCGCTGGATGAGGAATTCCTGATGGAGGATGGCAAGGTCAATGAAGCAGTCTTCGATACGGTGAATAACCTGAATGTCGCCAGGATGAATGTAAAGCTGAAGGACGAGTTCGGCAGCCGTTACATTGACAGCGCCTCCTTCCTGAAGTCTGACGGCTTTGACACCGTAGACGGCCTGCATTTTACGAGGGAGACCTATCTGAAGATCCACGACTTTGTTGTGGATGCACTGTTTTGACACACTTTCCCCGCCGGAGGGGGCTGAATCGTTACAGGATGCCTTTACTGGCAATATCCCCTCACAGGAATTCACACATGACAAGGTTGCTGACATCAAAGCCTCTGTCTGTCAGACGCAGGTGCCTGCCGGACAGTTCCAGAAGTCCCATCTTCCGGAACTGTCCGATTTCTTTTGCAAAAAGATCCTCTGCCCGGACCTGAAACTGTTCTTCAAACCGGACAAGGTCAACCCCCTCTGTCATCCTGAGGCCAAGAATCATCGTCTCGGAAATCTCATCCTCCCGGCCAAGCAGCGTCTCTTCTTCCCGCAGGAGCGGCGTTTCCAGATATGCTTCCAGCAAGGGAGTATTCCTGTAGCGGCTTTTTCCAATCTGGCTGCTGGCACCCAGCCCAAAGCCTGCATACTCCCGACGGATCCAGTATCCGGTGTTATGCCTGCTCTCCTTTCCGGGGATTGCGTAATTGGAAATCTCATATCGATACATTCCGATTTCTCGAAGAGAATCCTTCAGCATCCTTGTCATCCTGTCTTCCGTGTCTTCCTCCGGAAGAAACAGTGGCC
>CAMORF010000226.1 GCA_946623485.1 uncultured Clostridia bacterium | reverse complement strand
AGCAGAGCATAGCAACACCGGGCACAGGGCAGAGCACCGCAGCACCTCGTGCGGAACAGGACGCAGAAACGCCCGGTGCAGGGCAGAGTGCAGCAGCGTCTCAGACAGAGGAGAGGGTGTCTCCGGCACCCTGGCTCGGGCAGAATGCGGTCAGTGAACGCCAGCCGGAGCAGAACGGTTCTGATGTTTCCCTGGACAATGACAGACCCTCGGAGGATGGGATCTGATGCGTGATTGATTTTGGAGCTGTGCGATCGGATGAAGCGTCATGCAAGATGACAAGTAATTTCGTGACAGGCTCTGTGACCGGAGTGGCATTGTGAGAGGGAAATGGATACTCTGACAGGGGAAGCAGCCAGCCGTCTATGAACAGGCCTGAGAAACCGGGGTGAGAAAGGACAGATGGAATGCCGGGAGGATTCCTCCCGGCAGAATAAAGAAGGTATGAAAAAGAGAATCCTGAACCTGATACATTTATTCCGGACACATCGGCATGTCTGGTGGATTATCATATACATGGTGATCTATATGGGTGGATTCAAAATCGTGGAGAGTGCAGCCCATGTTCATTATCATGTCATCCATACATGGCTGGATGACCAGATCCCATTCCTCAGCTGGTTTGTGATTCCATACGCAATCTGGTTTGTGTTTAATATCTATGTGGTGGGATGGTTTGTCCTGAAGGCGGAGAAATATGAATACTACAGGCTGATCACGGCGCTTATGCTGGGAATGACGGTATTCCTCGTTGTCTCGGTGGTATACCCGAACCGTCTGTTCCTCCGCCCGGAGCATGTAGATACCACCGGCGTGTGCGGAAAGCTGGTAGCGTTTTTGTACAGCTATGACACACCGACGAATGTGTTGCCAAGCATTCATGTATATAATACGGTTGCGATATGCCACGCACTCAATTCCAACGCGGTCATCCGCCGCAGGAAAGCGGTTTTTGTGGGATGCAATGTGCTTGGTGTGCTGATTATCCTGTCCACGATGTTCCTGAAGCAGCATTCCGTGATCGACGTATCACTGGGGCTGGTGATGGCCGTACTGATACAGATCATCAGTGACAGGATCTTTGTGAATGAAGAGGAACGGGCATTTACGCGGGAAACGGTATATGGAAGGCCATCTTCCTCCCGCCGCGCCGCGAACTGACATACGATGCACTGATACACAGGGATCGAAGGATCTCTGTGTCTTTTTCGCTATTTGGAGCAGGATATTTGGAGCAGGATATTTGGAGTTGGATATTTGGAGTTGGATATTTGGAGTTGGATATTTGGAGTCGGATATTCAAAGTCGGATAGTCGGAGCCGGATATTTAAAGTCGGATATTCGGAGCCGGAAAAGAAGAGGAACATAACCATGAAGGACCCGGTGCGGCCGCATACGGCTCACTTTATCTTCAGGGGCTGGAAGGAAGAGGAATCAAGCGATGAAGCCGGACTTTGACCTGCAGGAGGAATTGAAGAAGCTTCCCCAGAAGCCGGGGGTTTATATCATGCACGGCCGCAAGGACGAGATCCTGTATGTGGGTAAAGCGATCAACCTGAACCGGCGTGTGCACCAGTACTTTGTGCGAAAGCTGGGCAGAGGGCCGAAGATCGAGCACATGGTGAGCCGCATCGCTTATTTTGAGTATATCGTGACGGACTCCGAGCTGGAAGCTCTGGTACTGGAAAACAATCTGATCAAGGAAAACCGTCCCAAATACAACACGCTCCTCAAGGACGACAAGACGTATCCTTACATCAAGGTGACGCTGCAGGAGGATTATCCCCGGGTCCTGTTTACCCGGAAAATGAAAAAGGACGGCGCACGGTATTTCGGACCGTTCAAAAGCTCATTTGCCGTGAAGGAGACGATTGAGCTTTTGAGAAAGCTTTACCAGGTCCGGGACTGCACCCGCAACCTTCCGCGTGATATCGGGCTGGAGCGGCCGTGCCTGAATTACCAGATCGGGCAGTGCCAGGCTCCCTGCCAGGGGAAGGTCTCGAAGGAAGAATACCGAGAGAAAATCGGGAAAGCGGTGGAGTTTCTTGAGGGGAATTACCGGCCGGTGGTCAGGCAGCTGGAGGAACGCATGAAGGCCGCAAGCGAAGCGATGGACTTTGAAACCGCGGCAAAGATGCGTGATCTGATGCAGAACGTGGTCAGTGTCACCCAGAAGCAGAAGATGGAAAACGGGGACGGGGAAGACCGTGATGTGCTGGCATTGGCAATTGACGGGACGGACGCAGTGGTTCAGGTCTTTTATGTGCGGGATGGCAAACTGATTGGAAGAGACCACAGCTTCCTCCGGATCGGCGAGGAGGATGCGGCTCTTTTGCAGGAGGAAGAAGGACAGCAGGAGACAAAGCTTGACATTGTACGCGGACGTGTTCTTTCTACTTTTGTGCGGCAGTTCTATGCCTCTTCCGCATTTTTGCCCAGGGAAATCCTGCTCGCATGTCCGATTGAGGATCAGGAATTGATCGGGGAATGGCTGAGTTCCAGACGCGGAAATCGTGTTTATCTCAAGGTGCCGAAACGCGGAACCCACAGCCGCCTGGTTCAGATGGCAGAGGAAAACGCGCAGATCGCGCTGAGGATGGACAGGGAGCGGATCCGCCTGGAGGAAGGCAGGACGATCGGCGCCATGCAGGAGATCGCGTCATTACTCGGGCTCGGGCACCTGGTGCGGGTGGAAGCCTATGATATCTCCAATACATCCGGCGTGGAATCGGTCGGCTCTATGATTGTGTTTGAAAAGGGAAAACCGAAGCGCAGCGACTACCGGAAATTCAAGATCCGGACGGTAGAAGGACCCAATGACTACGCATCGCTCAGAGAAGTGATCGGACGCCGGCTCAGGCATGGGCTGGAGGAAACAAAGGAGCTTGCCGAGCGGAACCTGGATCCGGGCGATGGATCCTTCAGCGTATTCCCGGACCTGATCATGATGGACGGCGGCCGCGGGCAGGTCAATGTGGCAGAGCAGGTTTGCAGGGAGATCGGAATTGATATCCCTGTCTGCGGGATGGTGAAGGATGACTACCACCGGACCCGGGGGTTGTATTATCACAATGTGGAGCTTCCGATTGACCCAAGGTCAGAAGGCTTCAAGCTGATTACCAGGGTGCAGGATGAAGCGCACCGCTTCGCGATCGAGTATCACAGATCCCTGAGGGGAAAGGCTCAGACCCATTCCATATTGGATGAGATTGACGGAATCGGCCCGGCAAGGAGGAAAGCGCTTCTGAGAGCCTTTGGCTCCCTCGAAGCAATCCGGGACGCGGATGAGGAGCATCTTGCCCATGCGCCGTCCATGAACGCGGCCAGCGCGAAGAAAGTATATGAGTTCTTTCATCCAGCCTCGACAAAGTGAAGCTTTGGTGTTATTGTTGTATCGATTATGCGCATCCCACTGGCTGGGGCTGCGCTTTTGCCAGGACCGGATCCGGGTTGGAATATGCAGGGAGGGCAACATATGAACACACAGTCCAGTGTCCCGATTGAAAAACTGGTACAGAAGATGGAACTGGTCAATCAGACGGAATCTGTGAGCCTTGACGGGAAAGAATTAACGACAACGGAAGTCAACCGGCCTGCGCTTCAGTTGACCGGCTATTTTGATTACTTCGACGCGGACCGCCTTCAGGTGATTGGGTATGTCGAGTATACCTATCTGGACACGCTCACCCGGGAACGCAAGCGGATGATCTATGAGCGCTTGCTCGCGGCGAAGATCCCGGCAATCGTTTACACGACCAGGACCATTCCGGATGAGGATATGCTGGAGCTTGCGTGCCGGTATGATGTTCCCATCTTTACGACCGCGCGGGAGACGAGCGCATTCGTGGCGGAGGTAATTCGCTGGCTCAATGTGGAACTGGCGCCCTGCATTACGATCCATGGCGTGCTGGTTGACGTGTACGGCGAAGGCGTCCTGATCATGGGAGAGAGCGGAATCGGGAAGAGCGAGGCAGCGCTGGAGCTGATCAAAAGAGGGCACCGGCTGATCACGGATGATGTTGTGGAGATCCGCAAGGTATCAGATCACTCCCTGGTGGGAACCGCACCGGATATCACGAGGCATTTCATTGAATTGCGCGGAATCGGAATCATCAATGTCAAGACCCTGTTCGGCGTGGAAGCTGTCATGGATACGACAAACATCGATCTGGTGATCAAGCTGGAGGAATGGGATAAGGATAAGGAATATGACCGTCTGGGGCTTCAGGAGGAATATACGGAATTCCTCGGCAACCGGGTCACATGCCATTCCCTGCCGATCCGTCCCGGCCGGAACCTTGCGGTGATTGTGGAATCCGCGGCAGTCAACCACAGGCAGAAGAAGATGGGATACAATGCCGCACAGGAGCTGTATAACCGGGTGCAGCAGGGCATTATGGAAAACATGGCGAAACAGTCAGAGAAGTAAAATACGATACAAGCCAGAGAAACAGCCAGAACCCAG
>CAMORF010000225.1 GCA_946623485.1 uncultured Clostridia bacterium | reverse complement strand
ACTGATACAGAGACAGAAAGCAAAGACGCCGCATATACGCTGGACCAGGTAGTCATTCTCAGCCGGCACAATATCCGTTCTCCGCTGTCTGCAAAGGGATCTGTGGTGGATGAATTGACGCCGCATAAGTGGTTTGAATGGACTTCGAAGCCTTCGGAGCTTTCTTTGCGAGGCGGATTGCTGGAGACGGAGATGGGACAGTATTTCCGGCTGTGGCTGGAAAAGGAGGGTCTGTTCCCGGAGAACTATGTTCCGGAGGATGGCGCTGTAAGGTTTTATGCCAATGGATTGCAGCGCACGCAGGCTACGGCACATTATTTTGCTGCAGGATTGCTTCCGGTGGCGAATGTCGTGGTAGAGAGGAAGGGAGAACCCGGAGAAATGGATAATACATTTTTGCCGAATCTCTACTTTCTGAATGATGACTATCAGAAGGATGTACTGGATGAAATCAGTGCCAAAGGCGGCGGGAACGGACTGGCAGGTTACCGGAAAAACCTGGACGGCGCGTTTCAGCTTCTGGTGAAGGTGCTTGACATGAAGGATTCGGAAGGCTGGAAGAGCGGAAAGTATGGGAACTTTCTGGAAGATGAGACAACCATGTCATTTGAACTCGGGAAGGAACCGAAGCTGACGGGCCCCTTGAATACGGCTGTGTCCCTGGCGGATGCGCTTGTGCTGCAGTACTATGAGGAACCGGACGTCCGCAAGGCAGCATTTGGCCATGATCTGAGTGAAGAGGATTGGAAAACCATCGGATCAATTCTGAAAATGAACCTGGATGTCCGGTTCGGAACCCCTCTTCTTGCGGTAAATCAGGCTCATCTGATGCTGGAAGAACTGTATCAGGAGCTGAACACCGAGGAGAGAAAACTGACCTTTTTGTGCGGGCATGACTCTACACTTTCCAGTGTCCTTTCGGCGCTCGGAGTAGAGGATTATGTACTGCCGCAGGCGATCGAGCCAACCACGCCCATTGGGTCAAAGGTGGTATTTGAACGTTGGACAGACGCTGGCGGAGATGCTTTCTATAAAGTCTGCATTGTATACCAGAGCGTGGATCAGCTTCGCTCGATTCAGCAGCTTACTCTGGAAACGCCTCCGATGATCTATCCGATTTCCTTCAAGGACGTTGACGTGAATGATGCCGGTATGATCGCGGAATCGGATTTAATGAAACTGTTCCAGGATAAGATTGATTCTTATTATGAATTAGAAGAGCTGTATTCAGACGAAAAGATGGATCAGGCAGCATAATCTCTTTTCAATATAAGCGTTATAGCGGGCGTCAAATAGCAATTTTGACGCCCGCATCATAGCATATATACATCATGAATGAATCATTATTTAAGCCTTGGGAAAATGCGCACCGGGAGATTAAGTCTTGGGACAATGCGCAACCGTTCATTTATGACAAAGCAGAGATGGATTCAGGAGAGAGACAAAGATGGGATATTATTATTCCTACAGCGATGTCAATATTGCCTTAAGCAGCAAGCATGGCATGGGGATTCTGTATGGCATCACCAGGGATGAGGACACTTGTCACTGCTACTATGAAGATGGAACTATATTCACCGTAAAAAAAAGTGAAAGCAGAACAGAGGATACTTATTACCTGAAGAATCTGATCGAGGAACGCTGGCCCCGCCTGACGCAGAGGGATATCAAAACAAGAGATCAGCTCGCAGCCACGGGAAAGTGCAGGTTCTACCTGGATCAGAATCAGATCTTTACCGCTGATCTGGTGGGAGAGGAGCAAAACTTCCGGATCCAGATTGTCAAGGGAAAGTATAGCCGGGATGCAGTCTGCAGTTGCGGAAAAAAAGACTGTACCCATGCGAGGGCTGCAGGGATCCTGCTTGGAAAGAAGATAACAGAGCTTCAGCATCAATACATCCTGACAGATCAGCCGGTGGACAAAGACGAGTTTCTGGAACCGGCCCTCACGTCCGCAGTCCGGGCACTGAGTGAAGGTGCGATAGACCAGAATCTGATTCAGGCACTGAGAAATATCATTGGCTTACTGAATTTAGCCAAAAGCGGCAGTTATTATTGGCTGTTCCATCAGTATCTTCTGGATCTGTCGCCCTACGAATATGACTCCCGTTTCCTGGAAGACACGTATTCTTACCTGCTCTTCGCCTTGTTTGACACAAGCCTTTATCGGGAAGAAGTACTGGAGGATCCTTCTTTTGACGACAAGGATTACTACGAAGACCGGCAGCACCGTTCCAACCGCACTTCTCTGAAGCGTGTCCTGAAGGAATACAAAAAAGTCATCAAGGAATTGCGCGAGAAGGAAGATTACAGTGAGAATAACTATAAGGAACTACTCCTGAAATACCGCGGCAAGCCCGGAAAGCTGCTCCATTACTACGCAGTCGGAAAAGAAAAACTGAATGTCTTTGACCTGCCTTTCCTGGAGGAAATAGCAGCCGCTGCGAAAAAGGATCCGGGGACAATTGGGCAGGCGGATATTGCGCCTGCCATCGAAAAACTGGACCAACTGGCTTATGACAAGAATGCAGCGGTTATTGTTCGAAGTTTTGCCAACCTGCTTTCCCACGAGGAAAAGGTTCAGGTTTACAGCAAGCTTTCCCGTATCAGCATGCCATCGGACGAGATCCGTCTGCTTCCTGCGGAGGAACAACTGAAGCTGATCAACAGCACGCCCCTTGATGCCGCCAGCTTTACCCATATTATGGACAACCTGCTTGCCTCGCGGGGAAAGAAAGAACAAGGCCGTTTTATCCTAAACTGTGTCAGGCGAATGCCTCTGAATGCAGACGCTGCATTGAAAAAGGAGGTGGCGAAGCGTGCATCCATCCTGCCGGATAACAGACTGCTGCTTGCTTACGTCTTAACAGGGCTGAATCTTCCGGGAAAACTCAAACCTCAGAAAGGAACACCGGAGGAGGAACTGAGTACTTATTTCAAATGCACCTATGAGATTACCAACGAAAGAGATTCGTTTTATGCAGAGTATATGATCCTTGTTCCGGAATCGGATCAGATCCTTCTCATCGCCAGAGAGAACGAGAACAACGGAAAGCTGATTCCGGAGAACGCATGGTTTGGAAAGGCAGGATATTCGTCCTCTGTCATCCGCAAGGTTTGTCTGCAGGGCAGGGAAGAAGCGTTTGAAAAGGAGATTCAGGAAAATCAGGAGGCAGTGGATGCCTTTTTATTCGAGCAGAACAATCAGAAGTTTGTCAGTGAATACCGCAGGCTTTGCGACACCCTGAGCGATGAGAAGCTTTTATTGAAGGAGGATGCCAGAGTCGGAATCGAGTGGCAGCTATACCGGAATGAAGGCTATAACGCACTTGCTTTCCGGGTCGGAAACAGGAAAAAATATATCGTAAAGGACGCACAGGAATTCCTGAAAGCATTTTCTTCAGGGCAGACAGTCGAATATGGGAAAGACCTGATCCTGACCCATGACACGGATAATCTGGAGGACGAGGATGCCTCTGCGATCAAGCTCCTCATGGCTGCAAAAACGACAAAGGGAGCCCATGGAGACAGGAAGAATAAGCGCTTTATCTCTATCAATGATGTCGTCATGGCAAACCTGCTTGAGCTGCTTTCCGGGCGCACGGTCCTGATGAATGAAGTGCCGTGCCAGATCCGGATGGAACCGGTAAAAGTCAGGCTGCAGGTGAGCGACCGGTATGTGCTTTCTACGAACCTGGACAAGAATACCCAGACATTCATGAACCTGCAGGGGAAGGGGTATGTCCTGACCAGGCAATCATCCGGCGTGGAGCAGGTGATTGACCGGATGGATGGGACGGCAGAGGAAACAGGCCTGATCGATCTGGTGAGCAAGAATCCTTCCGTCAACGTGAAGCCCATCCTGCCGGACTTCAAGAAGAATATCTATTCCCGCTTCTTTGAAATGATGGACGTGGATAAGAAGGTGGAGAAGGAGTTCGTCCTGAGCAGGATCCGCTGCAGCACCTATTTTGACTATGAGAAATCAAAGATTACCGCAAAGACGGTGATCAGCAAGGAAGGAAAAGAGATCGCGCCCCAGAAGCTGACCGACCGGGCAGACCAGCAGAAATATCAGTTGCTGGAGAACTACCTTGGCACCCTTGGATTTACGGACGGCGTCATGGAGGATGAGGGGCACATTCTTTCCTTCTTCAAGCTTGATTTTACCCGCCTCAAGAAGCTGACCAATGTATATCTGTCGGAGACTCTTCAGAATAAAGAACTGAGGTCTGTCGGGAAGCCTGTCATCCGGGTGACGTACCAGAATGACCTGGTGCGGGTGTTCCTGGAGAAGAGGGAGTATAATGATGCCGAGATGGAGAAGATCATCGCGGCGCTGAAGAAGAAAAAGAAGTTTATCCTGCTGAGCGGAGACCGGATTGTTGACCTGGACAGCGAAGCCGCGAAGGACCTGGGGCAGGCGGTACAGGACTTCGGGATGGATCCGAAGGCACTCCACAAGAAA
>CAMORF010000224.1 GCA_946623485.1 uncultured Clostridia bacterium | reverse complement strand
TTTGAATAGATTGCATGAAGAACTGCAAGGAATGAAAAACTACAAGCAATCTATTCAAAAAAACGCCGTCATGTTTTTTAAATTGATCTCCATGAAAACTTAGAAAAGCACAAGAACTGCAAGGAGATCTGGCCGCCAGACGAAGTTTTTTGAATAGATTGCATGAAGAACTGCAAGGAATGAAAAACTACAAGCAATCTATTAAAAAAACTCCGTCATGTTTTTCAAATAGATCTCCATGAAAGCTTATAAAAGCACAGAACTACAAGGAGATCTATTTGAAAAACATGTGTTTTCTGTATAGATCTGTTTTGCTCTCTTTTGATTTCCTGGTGTTTTCACGTGTTTCAGCTGATTTGCTTTTTCCGGTAGAAATCACACACCGCCCGGAAGTTTGTTTCTTCCGGGCGGTGTTTCATGTCATGTGTCTTTTCGTTTCATAGCTGTTTCAGTTGTTTCATTTCCAGATTCATTTCCATAGGCTGTTTCATTTCCATGGAAGCAAATCCGCATCAGTTCACGTAGATCGTGTAATATGCGGTTCCAACCGGTTCAACAGGCACATCGGCTTCGTTCATCGGTGCAGCATCCTGATTGACATCACCGGCAGCCATCGGATCCATGTCTGTGGATACCTCATAATTGCCTGCAGCATCATCCGTTGCATCCGTAACCTGCGCATTGGGATCCTGTGCATAATAGGTAATCGTCAGCGTGATGAAGCCAGTATGCTGGGGTACAATATTGACCACATCACCTGCACCGGCTGTTACGCCATTGACAACCGAGTCATCCGTCCCATTTGTTACGCTTACATCTGCCATATCCGCTGAAACTGTCGCATAGCCTGCGGAACCATCCGCCGGAAACAGAACCGATCCGGTAATCTGATCCGATCCACTGACATTCATGCAGGAACCGTCAAGGCTGAAGCCTTCCTCAATGACTGAATTGCCATGATATGGATCCACATTATAGAGCTGGACGGAAACCTGCTGTTCCCCTTCTTCCGTTGTTTCATGGAAGATTGCATCCAATGTATAGGTATAGCTGGTGCCGGAAACCGGTTCAAAGTCAGTTTGCATTTCACGGTCATTTGTATCATACGGAAGCATCAGAAGCGTTGTAGAACCGCCCTCATCCAGAAGAGTCAGGTTCTTCTCCGATGGATCAATATTCAGGTATGCAGCTTCTCCTCCTGTCGAATCCATCACATGAAGCGCGCCGCTGACCGGAGTCAGGTTTCCATACGGGAGTGTTACCATAACAGGGGAAGCACCTGCTGCCGGCACATCTCCACCCTCTGCGGTACTCAAAACGTCAAAGGAAACCGATCCATCCGCAATATTCTCTGCGGTAACCGTCTTGGCCGGAATTGCTTCACTCCCTTCACTGCCCTCCTGGTTTTCCTCCTGTGGAAGCTCAGCAGTCTCCTCTTGCGGAAGCTGCTCCTGGGTGAGCTGATCCTGGTTGCCAGTTGTCTCCTGCGTAAGCGTATCCAGTCCTTCTGCAGAAGGCATATCCATTCCTTCTGCGCCCTCCTGGACAGGCTGCGGCTGTACCTCTTCCAGGCTGCCGCTTTCCTGTGGCTGAAGCTGCGCCTCTTCCAGGCTTCCGCCTTCCTGCGGCTGTACCTGCACCTCTTCCAGGCTTCCTCCTTCCTGCGGCTGTGATGATATTGCCTGAACGTCATCAACATTCTGTGCATTGTCCGTCTGCGCGTCTGTATTCTCCGGCGTGGCCGCCATACCCTCCGGTATGTTTGCTGATGTATCAAGTGTAAAAGAGTCTGTCGCTTCCGGAATTCCTGTATCATTCACCGATGCTGCCGGTGCTTCTGATGGCTGGGGAATCTCTATCGCAGCCTGCTGAGAAGCTTCCTGGGCCGTCTGCTGAGAAGCTTCCTGAGCCGCCTGCTGGGCAGCTGCCTTTTCCTCCTCGATCTTGCTGTCCAGGTTAATAACTTCATCCGTATTGATAGAGCTTTCAGCCGTTGAGGAGGCAATGATGCTGCCATCCACGGTTGAGGCCAGCGCGCTTTCATTGGTATTCATCAGAAGACTGTCCTGAGACAGTGCCTGGTCCGCGGCTGACAGAACAATCTGGTCAGACTCAGACTGCGGATCAGCAGCGACCGGATCAGCAGCAACCGGGTTGGCAGCAGCCTCTACCGTCACATCAACTGTCGGTGACGCGTTCATCTCGATCTGTGTTGTCGCAGAAGTACTTGACGTCTGCGTCTGTCCCTCAAGCGTCTTCTGAATCTGGGAAAGGGCATCAATTGTCCCCTGATCATACGACTGCCTGGCAATCTGCTGCGCCAGCTGCTGCAGGGAGGCGATGTCCTTTTCACTGAGAGAAGTTGTATTATTTACAATATTGTTCGTATTTGTAGTGCTGTTCGTTATATTATTTGTCGTAGTGTTCGAGGTGTTATTTGTTATGTTCGTTATCGTATCCGTGGTGGTATTGTTTGTGGTGTTATTTGTGGTGTTATTTGTAGTGTTATTTGTGGTATTGTTTGTAGTGTAATTATTGACAACATCATTGACAATCTCGGTGAGCTGTTCATAGGTCATGGAATGATCATCTTCCAGCGTCCCGTTAATGATCTGCATCTTCATGTCATTGACAATCTGCTGCGCTTCCTGCTGCCCGATCGTCTGGCCAAGCTCATAAGTGGTGGCGAATTCCTGAGCCGCAGCCTGCTTCTTGGAGCTGTCCAGTGTAACGCCTGACAGGTTCTCATAAGCCATCAGTGCTCCGGTCAAGGCTCCGGTTCCTGAAACCTGGAAAGGCGCTGCCGCCAAAACCTCGCAGTTCGTCACGCCTGCGGTAGCCAGATTCGAAGCAATCATATTCGAAGTAACATAGGTCAGGTTCGCAGTCTTTACCTGGATACCGCCTGATGTCATAGGCCGGATCAGGGCGCAGCTGATGGTCCGGTATCCGACAATATCCCGGCTCATGTAGCCGCCAAGATGCGCCCACTCATCCTCATTCGTCACTGTGATCGTCGAATAGCTCTGTCCTGCCACATTGAAATAGTTCAGGATCATGTTCTTCTGCTGCTCAGTCAGATCCGCGCCAACCGTGACAACCATCATGGTATCAGCCATTGCAGTCATGGGAACCGCGCCACCCATAGCAGACAGTGTCAGAGCGGCACTGAGCAGAAAACCTAATGCTTTTTTCCTCATATCGCTTTTCCTCCTGTTTTTTTCTTCTGTTATTGTAAGGTCAAACGAAAGTTCGATCCGCTTTCTTTTTTGTATTATAACAAGTTCATTATGTGAAAACAATTCCACAAACAGATTGCTTTTCTGTAGTGTTTCCTAAGTAAAAATGAATCCGCGCAGTGTCGAACAGATTTTCGAAACATCTGTTTGCATTCTTGTGTCCTATATGATATAATAACAGAAAATAAGGGGGTCTGTTCAGAAACAACTTTTCATCTTGCAAAAACCTGTACGCTCTTAAAAAGGAATTCCTGAACAGCCCGTAAATCCGACTTTTTCACTTCCGGTATATGGCAGAAAGGTGAGGTACATCCATGGCATATGGAAAGATATCGAATAAACAGCAGGAGATTCTTGATTTTATAAAGAACGAGATTCTGAACAGAGGCTATCCTCCGGCAGTCCGCGAGATCTGTGAAGCGGTTCATCTGAAATCGACTTCTTCTGTCCACTCCCATCTGGAAACATTGGAGAAAAACGGGTATATCCGAAGGGATCCGACCAAGCCCCGCGCAATTGAGATCATCGATGATCAGTTTAACCTGACACGCCGGGAATCCGTGAACGTTCCTCTGATCGGAACGGTAGCGGCAGGACAACCGATCCTGGCACAGGAAAACATAGAAAACTATTTCCCGGTTCCGGCAGAATTCATGCCGAATAACCAATGCTTTATGCTCCGGGTGAAGGGAGAAAGCATGATCCGCGCAGGAATCAACTCCGGTGACCTTGTACTGGTGGAACAACGTAAGGACGTTCAAAACGGTGACATGGTTGTCGCGCTTCTGGGCGAAGGCGCAACCGTCAAAACATTTTACAAGGAGAAAGGACATGTCCGGCTGCAGCCGGAGAATGAGACGATGGAACCGATTATCGTAGAAAACGATCTCGAGATTCTGGGAAAAGTATTCGGGGTACTCAGATTTTATCGTAATTAAAGGAATGCCGCCTTGTTGTTGTCTTTTCAAAAAACCGCATGGCATTGAAGTCGCCATGCGGTTTTTGTAACGATTAGGAAGCCCATGAGATTGCATCTGATTCCTGCGCCACGCTGTTTTGGCCGCCAGGATTCTGTATATAGATCATCCCCGGAAGGCTGCCTCCACCTCTTCCAAAGCCGGAATCGATATTGACGCGCCTGCCCGAGTGACGGCAATGGATGCAGCTTTTGCAGCATATCTCAAAGCCGACCGAACACCCGCCCCGCTTACAAGTTTTCCAATAAAAAAACCTGT
>CAMORF010000223.1 GCA_946623485.1 uncultured Clostridia bacterium | reverse complement strand
GGATAAAGGAACACAATGAGACATTGCCGGAAAGATCAAAGATAGAAGGAGAACGAACATGAGGATTCTGATATCGGGCGGCGCCGGATTAATCGGCAGCCATACATGCGTGGAACTTTTGAATGCGGGATATGAGGTTACGGTCATCGACAACCTGTACAATTCAAGTGAAAAAGCAATTGACCGGGTGAAGGAGATTACCGGAAAAGAACTGGATTTTGTGGAAGGGGACATCCTGGATCAGGCGTGCCTGGACCATATCTTCGAATCGCAGAAGATCGATGCGGTCATCCATTTTGCAGGACTGAAAGCAGTCGGTGAGTCGGTGAGAAAACCGGTCGAATATTATTCAAACAATATCACTGGAACCTTGACCCTGGTGAAGAGCATGCGGGAACATGGCTGCAAGAACATTATCTTCAGCTCCAGCGCAACGGTGTACGGCGATCCGGCTTTTGTCCCGATTACTGAAGAGTGCCCGAAGGGAACCTGCACGAATCCCTATGGCTGGACAAAATGGATGCTGGAGCAGATCCTGACGGATGTGCATACCTCAGATCCGGAATGGAACGTGATCCTGCTTCGTTACTTTAACCCGATCGGCGCGCATCCGTCGGGAATGATCGGTGAGGATCCGAAGGGGATCCCGAATAATCTGGTGCCCTATATTGCCCAGGTTGCGATCGGCAAACTTGAGAAGCTGAGCGTATTCGGCAATGATTATGATACCCCTGACGGGACGGGCGTGCGTGACTACATCCATGTGGTTGACCTTGCGCGTGGCCATGTAAATGCAATTTCGAAGCTGGCGGACAAGGAAGGCGTATCTGTCTACAATCTGGGAACGGGGCATGGGTACTCCGTGCTGCAGGTTGTTGACGCATTTGGAAAGGCCTGCGGACATCCGGTTCCCTATGAGATAAAACCGCGCCGCGCTGGTGATATCGCGACCTGCTATTGTGATCCCTCAAAGGCAGCCAGGGAACTGAACTGGACAGCACAGTATGGCATCGAGGAGATGTGCAGGGATTCCTGGAATTGGCAGAGCAAGAACCCGGACGGTTACAGAAGCTGACCGTATGCATGAAGAGATTGGTATGTCGTCTGCGCAGTGTCATATGCCTGCGCAGACGCTTTGCATATAGAAAAACAGGGAGTAGAGTATGAAATGGACGAAGTTTCGGCTGAAGACAACGACGCAGGCGGAGGATCTGGTGGTCTGCGCGCTTACGGATGCCGGGGTGGAAGGTGCCCAGATTGAGGATAACGTGCCGTTGAGCGAGCAAGACCTTCAGCAGATGTTTGTTGACATTCCGCTGACCGGCGGCCCGGATGACGGGACGGCGTACGTGACATTTTATCTGGACGAGGATGAGGACGCGGATGCAGTGCTTCGGCGCGTCGAGGAGGAGCTTGCTGCACTTCGTCAGTATTCCGACATCGGGCCTTGCAGCATTGAGCGCTCTGAGACAGAGGATAAGGACTGGATCAATAACTGGAAACAGTATTTCCACCAGTTTACCGTGGATGATTTCCTGATAATCCCTTCGTGGGAACAGGTTCGTCCGGAAGATGCCGGGAAGCGGATCCTGCATATTGACCCCGGGACGGCGTTTGGCACAGGGATGCATGAGACAACGCAGCTGTGCATCCGGCAGCTGAAGAAGTATGTGACGGATGGCTGTGAAGTGCTTGATGTGGGAACCGGAAGCGGAATCCTGGGGATTGTCTCCCTGATGCTTGGCGCAGGCCATGTGTTTGGAACGGATCTTGATCCGTGCGCGATGGATGCGGTGAAGGAAAATCTTCAGGCAAATGAGATCGCCGAAGGACGCATGGAGGCAGTCATCGGGAACCTGATTGATGATCCGGCAGTGCAGGAGTTGGCAGGATACGGAAAATATGATATTGTTACCGCGAACATTCTGGCGCCGGTGCTCGTTGAGCTGACGCCGCAGATCGTGCGTTGTCTGAAGCCAGGCGGCGTCTACATCACATCGGGAATTCTCGATGTGAAAGAAAAGGATGTTACGGATGCCTGTGAAAGGGCCGGACTGACAGTCGTTGAAGTAACGCATCAGGGAGAGTGGGTCAGCGTGACGGCACGCCGGGACTTGTGATGAAGGAAGGATTCGCCGGCTCACGCTTGGTGGGCTGCGTACGCGAATGAAAGATTTGCCGGTTCACGCTTGGTGAGTTATGTACGCGAATGAAAGATTTGCCGGCTCACGATTGGTGAGCTATGTACGCGAAGGAAGGATTCACCGGCTCACGCTTGTGCGCTGTGCACTCGGAGAAACTCCTGCGTAATCTGCGCAAGTATTTTGCTGCATTGCTCAGCTTTAACGAATGTAAGAGAAACTGCCATGTATCGTTTCTTTGTTGAACGGAAAAATATCGATATGGAGAACGGAACCTGCCGCATCACGGGAAGGGATGTCAATCATATCGGTACGGTCCTGCGCATGAAGCGCGGGGAACAGGTGCTGCTCAGCACCGGAGAAAAGGATGATCCTGTCGAGTATCTGTGCGAGATTGAAGAGATCCGATCTGATGAGGTGGCAGTCAGGATCCTGGATCTGCAGAAGAATGCCAGGGAGCTTCCGTCGGACATCTATCTGTTCCAGGCCATTCCGAAGGGAGACCGGTTTGAGACAGTGATTGAGAAGAGCGTTGAGCTTGGCGTTCATCGGATCGTTCCCGTTATGTCGGCACGGACAGTTGTAAAGCTGGATGAGAAGCGTTCTGAGAAGAAGACTGCCAGGTGGAATGCAATCGCCCTTTCTGCGGCAAAGCAGTCAAAACGTTCTTTTGTCCCGGAAGTGGCATGTGCCGTGCGTTGGGCGCAGGCCATGGAGCTTGCCCGAAGCCTTGACAGGATACTGGTTCCGTATGAGAATGCCAGGGGGGCTGCACATACAAAACAGGTGTTGGCCAGCCTGAAGAAGGGGGAGTCTGTCGGGATCTTTATCGGGCCTGAGGGTGGATTTGAGGAAAGTGAGATCAGGCAGCTCCGGGAATCAGGTGCAGAGGTGATTACGCTGGGACATCGGATTCTTCGTACCGACACGGCAAGCATTACGACTTTGGCATTGTTGATGCTCGCGCTGGAAGAGTGACAGATAAAAAAGTAAGTGACAGATAAAAAAGTATTAGAAGAAACAGAAATGGAAGGCTGCATGGAAGCTTATCTGGATAATTCGGCAACGACTCCGGTCTCAGAGGGGGTTGCCCGCGTTGTGATGGACGCGATGACTCATGATTTCGGGAATCCGTCCTCGAAACATCAAAAAGGTGTGGAGGCGGAACGTCTTGTGCGTGGCGCAAGGGAACAGATTGCCGCGACCATGCATGTGTCGCCGGGTGAGATTTTTTTTACTTCCGGAGGAACGGAATCGAATAATTGGGCATTGATTGGCGCGGCGCTGGCGAACAGAAGATCCGGAAACCATATTATCACGACTGCGGTGGAGCATGCCGCAGTGCTGCAGCCGCTGGCATTTCTGGAAGAAATGGGATTTCGCGTTACGCACCTTCACGCAGACGCGCACGGGCGCATTTCCCCGGAAGAGCTGAAGGACGCGCTGTGCGGGGATACCATCCTGGTTTCGATCATGTATGTCAACAACGAGATCGGGACGCTGGAGCCGGTTGAGGAAGCAGGTGCAGTCATCCGGGCGTGGAACCGGGAACATGGTAAAGATGTGCTCTTTCATGTGGATGCGATCCAGGCATACGGGAAATACAGGATTGCGCCGAAGCGGCTTGGGATTGACCTGATGTCTGTCAGCGGGCACAAGATTCATGCGCCAAAAGGAAGCGGCTTTTTGTATGTACGGCCAAAGGCAAAGATCCGGCCGCTGATCCTGGGCGGAGGCCAGCAGGGCGGCATGCGTTCGGGGACGGACAACGTGCCGGGGGCTGCAGGGCTTGGAGAAGCCGCAGCAGAGGCATATACGGATTTTGACCGGAAGATTGCGGGGATGCGTGCATGCAGAAGGCAGTTGATTGCGGGACTTCACACAATCGAAGGGACTCATCTGGTGACGGATGAGGAAGAACGCATGAGCGCGCCGCATATTGTGAACTGCGCATTTGAAGGCGTGCGTTCAGAGGTTCTGCTGCATGCGCTGGAGGAGAGAGGGATCTATGTGTCCTCAGGATCGGCATGCTCGTCAAACAAAAAGCTTCCGGTGAGCTCCGTGCTGCAGGAGATCCATCTTGACAGGAAGCTTCTGGAATCCGCGATCCGATTCAGCTTCAGTGACAAAACGACGATAGAGCAGATTGACTATACGTTGGACGCGCTGAGACAGCTTCTGCCTGTGCTGCGCAGGTATAGCAGAAGATAAGGGAACCCCGGATCGACGGGGATGCAAGAACCGAACCGGACGAGTGAAGCAGAAAGCACCGAACCGGATGGATGAGGCCGAAAGAACCGGACCGGACGAGTGAAGCAGAAAGAATCGAACCGGATGGATGAGGCCG
>CAMORF010000222.1 GCA_946623485.1 uncultured Clostridia bacterium | reverse complement strand
ATCGCCGGAATGAAAACCGGGAATCGTGCAGACATAAAACGCAGACACGAAATGCGGGAATCGCGCAGGCATAAAACGCAGACACGAAATGCGGGAATCGCGCAGACATAAAATGCAGACATAAAACGCAGACATAAAACGCAGACACGAAATGCAGGAATCGCGTGCAGGCATAAACACAGAGCTGAATTGCAGGCATAGAACACAGTGTATAAGCGCATGCATGAAATGCGTCGGGACTGACAGGCGGGGAATCCGGGAAGGAGAGGGAGACGTGACACTGAAGGAATTGTACCAGACCATTGGCGGAGACTATGACCAGGCACTTCGGGTGCTTCGGATGGATAAGCTGATTGACAAGCACATCCGGAAATATGTGAACAACGGCGTTGTGGAAAAGCTTCTGGACGCCGGGAACCGGATGGATCCGGCAGAGATGTTTGATTGCGCCCATGCGATGAAGGGAATCAGCGGCAACCTTGGCCTGATGGATCTGTCAGAGATGGCTTCGGAGCTGTCTGAGGAGTTCCGCGCCGGCAACGCGCGGAAGATGAGCGATGATGAAGTGGCGAAAAAACTTGCCGCCATTGCTGCCTGCTATGCGAAGACCGCGGACGGGATCCGCGCGTATGCAGCCGGGTGATTCTGCAGGTGAATAAACCGGGTGATTCTGCAGATGAATAAACCGGGTGATGCCGCAGGAGAATGAACCGGGCGATGCCAGGAAGCATGGATCGGATGATACGGAGCAGCCCGGCTCCGGCAGGCTTCCGGAGACAGCACACCAGGGATACGCGGGAAGAAAAGGGGCGTAGAGTTTCATGAATCAAAGATCTGTTGAACCGGACAGTCACGGGATATCGCGCTACCTGTCCGCGCCGGGCGCATGGGCTTTGGCCTTCGGGTGCAGCGTGGGATGGGGCTCATTTGTCATGCCCGGAACCACCTTCCTGCCGATCGCAGGCCCTGCGGGGACGGCTCTGGGAATCGCGGCAGGCGCGCTTGTCATGATGGTTCTGGCGCTGAATTATCATTACCTGATGAACCGGTATCCGGACGGCGGCGGAACCTATACGTATACCAAGGCCTGTTTTGGCTATGACCATGGGTTTCTGAGCGCATGGTTTCTGATCCTGACTTATATCGCCATCATATGGGCCAACGCGACTGCGTTACCGCTGATCGCAAGGACGCTCCTGGGCGGGACGTTCCAGTTCGGCTTCGACTATGTGATTGCCGGATTCCACATCTACATGGGTGAGATCATGCTCGCCGTGTGCTCTCTCGTGCTTGCGGCGCTTTTCTGCCTGAGAAGGCGCCTGGCCGAGTATCTTCAGATCATTACCGCCGTGCTCCTTCTGATTGGCGCGGCAGTCTGCTTCCTTGCGGCCATGCTCCGCACAGGAGGAGACTTTTCTGTGCTGAAGCCGGCTTTCGCCCCCGGGCACAGTGTGCCGGGAAGCACCTTTACGATCTTCGCGCTGGCGCCCTGGGCTTTTGTCGGTTTTGAATCGATCTCCCATTCCGCCGCAGAAGCAAAGTTCCCCCTGAAGCGGTCATTCCGGATTATGGCAGCCGCGCTGATCGCCGGCGCGTTTGCTTATATTGCGCTTGCCGTGCTGGCCGCAAGCGCGCAGCCGGAAGGGGTTTCCTCCTGGGCGGAATATGTTTCCTCTCTGGATCAGTATTCCGGAATTGCTTCCCAGCCCACATTTTACGCGGCAGGCGCCGCCCTGGGATCTGCAGGTGCGGTGATTCTTGGCATTGCCGCCCTGTGTGCAATCCTGACAGGCCTGGTAGGGCATTATATTGCCTTGAGCCGGCTGATGTGTTCTCTGTCGGAGGATGGGATGTTTTCCCCGTGGATCGGGAAGCTTGACAATCACCATGCGCCGAAACGTGCCATTCTGTGTATCCTCGCGGTCTCCGCGGTCCTCCCGTTTTTCGGAAGAACCGCGATCAGCTGGATTGTTGACGTGACGACGGTCGGCGCGACCATCGCCTATGCCTTCGCGTCCGCCAGCGCCTGGAAAAGCGCGCGCCTGGAGAAGAACAAAGGCATGATGGCGGCAGGGATGGCAGGTCTGATTATCTCCGTGCTGTTTGCGCTGGAATTCCTGATCCCGACCCTGACCTCGGTCAAGACGCTGTCAACCGAGTCGTACCTGATCCTTGCGGCCTGGGGCATCCTCGGCTTCATCGTGTTCCGCTGGATTCTGGGAAGGGACCGGCAGCGCAGGATGGGACGCTCCATTATCGCCTGGATCGTCTTGCTCGGCCTGATCATATTTACCTCCAGCGTCTGGATGCGGCAGACAACGGCGAATGTCGTTGACAGGGCGCTTACGCAGGAAGGCGGCATGATCCTGGAGCAGATTGACCGCTCCATCGGCCTCAGTACCCTGATCCAGGCGCTGCTGATCATTGCGGCGCTTGTGATCCTGCTGGATATCTATTCTGTCATGCAGAAGCGGGAAAAGCAGATGGAGGTGGAGAAGATCCTGGCAGAGGAGAGCAGCCGGGCGAAGACCAGTTTCCTGTCGAACATGAGCCATGAGATCCGGACACCGATGAACGCGATTATCGGACTGGACAATATCGCGCTGCGTGAGCCGGACCTGAGTCCGAAAACCCGGGAACATCTGGAGAAGATCGGGGCAAGCGCCAGGCATCTGCTGGGCCTGATCAACGATATCCTGGATATGAGCCGGATTGAGTCCGGACGGATGGTGCTGAAGAACGAGGAGTTTTCCTTCCGGGAATTCCTTGACCAGATCAATATCATGATCAATGGGCAGTGCCAGGACAAGGGCCTTCGCTATGAGTGCCAGATCATCGGGCAGATGTCGGATTACTATTTTGGCGATGACATGAAGCTGAAGCAGGTGCTGATCAATATCCTCGGGAATTCGGTAAAGTTTACCGAGGCACCGGGGGAGGTGATCCTGACTGCGGAAGAGATTGCCCGGTATGAGGGGATGTGTACGCTGCGCTTCTCCATGAAGGATACCGGTGTTGGAATGGACGAAGCATACATTCCGAAGATCTTTGAAGCATTTTCCCAGGAGGATGCCACAACTACGAACCGGTACGGCGGGAGCGGCCTTGGCATGTCGATCACGAAAAACTTCGTCGAGATGATGAACGGTGAGATCGATGTGAAGAGCAAGAAGGGAGTCGGATCGACCTTTATCGTGACGGTCACGCTGAAGGCTTCCGCGCGGAGCGCAAGCGCCGGGAAGGGGATTGTGATTCCGGAAGGCATGACAGCGATTGTGGTGGACGATGATGAGATCGCCTGCGAGCATACCCAGCTGGTGCTGCGCAGCCTTGGCATTGAGGCCGAGACAGAAACAATGCCGGAGGCGGCATTGGAGAAAATGCAGGATGCCTGCCGCCGGAATGCACCGTTCCGTCTGCTCCTTACGGATTACAAGATGCCCGGTATGAACGGGATGGAGCTTGTCAGGAGCGTTCGCTCCTTCGATGGCGGCAAGACGGCGGTCATCATGCTGACCGGGTATAACTGGGATATCATCGATGAAGAAGCACGGGGGCACGGCGTCGATGGGATCCTTGCCAAACCTTTGTTTTCAGACAGTCTGCTGAGAGAGATTCATACTGTCCTGGCACGGCAGCAGGGGATGTCACAGAATCAGGAGGAGGCTTCGCCGGAGGATAAGGAAGCGCTGGAGACAAGGATCAGCCGGATTCTCGCCGGGCGCAGAATCCTGATGGCGGAGGATGTGGACCAGAATGCAGAGATCCTGGAGGACCTGCTGGATCTGGAAGACATGATGGCAGAGCATGCTTTGAATGGTGAGATTGCGGTGCGGATGTTCCAGGATAGCCCGGAGGGCTATTACGATGTCGTGCTGATGGATGTGCGCATGCCGGTGATGGACGGCCTGGAGGCGACCCGCCGGATCCGGGCACTGGAGCGGCCGGACGCGAAGACGGTTCCGATTATCGCGATGACGGCAAATGTGTTTGATGAGGATGTGGAGCGTTCCCTTCAGGCAGGCATGAATGCCCATCTATCCAAGCCCATAGAGCCTGAGAAGATGTATGAGACAATGGCTGACCTGATTGAACAGGCCGGATCAAGGGGCTGATTGTGGAGGCCGAATGAACGGCATCAAGGGGCTGATTGTGGAGGCCGAATGGACGGTATCACAGGGCTGATTGTGGAGGCCGAATGGACGGTATCACGGGGCTGATTGTACAGGCAGAATTGGCAACAGGAGAGGGAGATGACTTTAAAAAAAAGACGGGTTTCAGGAATGCTGCTTGCGGCAGCCTTGACGGTATCGGGAAGCGCGCAGGCAGCGCAGACAGAGCAAGCCGGCAGCAGCACACAGGCAGCGCAGACAGAGCAAGCCGGCAGCAGCACACAGGCTGCGTTGAATGCAGCCGGTTCGGAAAACGCACAGACGCAGAGGGACAGACAAAGATGAAGCGACATGTTGGAATAGCGATGGCCTTATTGC
>CAMORF010000221.1 GCA_946623485.1 uncultured Clostridia bacterium | reverse complement strand
TGCTGTTTTCCAGGATAGATTACCATGTCTATGTAAAATATGCATGGCCGCTGTATATTATTTCCAATGTGCTTCTGGTCGCGACCCGGTTTGTCGGAAGAACGATCAATGGCGCAAGAAGATGGATCTATATCGGGAGCATATCCTTCCAGCCGGCTGAGCTGGCTAAAGTTGCAATCATCATCTTCCTGCCCATGATGATCGTAAGCGCAGGGTATAGCTTCCGCAAGTGGAAGGTGCCCTTGAAGGTTGCCCTCTATGGCATCGTGACGGCGTTCTTGACCTACCGGTTTACGGAGAACCTGTCTACTGCCATTATTATTCTCGGGATCACCTATATCCTGATCGTGGTGGCTCATCCAAAGCCTGAAAAGCTTCTGAAGGTGACCGTGATTGCAGTTATCGTCGGGCTGATTGTGATTCAGATTGTCCGTGTAACAGGCGTCCTTGACAGCCTGTCTGAGTCCGGCTCATTCCGCCTGCAGAGGATCATTACCTGGATGCATCCGGAAGAGAACCAGGACGAAGGCGGATATCAGGTGATGCAGGGGCTGTATGCGATCGGTTCCGGCGGAATATTCGGGAAAGGACTTGGAAACAGCGCGCAGAAGCTGGGCGCCCTGCCGGAAGCCCAGAACGACATGATTTTCTCGATTATCTGCGAAGAACTGGGAATTCTGGGCGCGATGATTGTCGTGCTTTTGTTTGTGTTCCTGCTGTGGCGCTTGTTTTTTATCGCAACCAATGCGCCGGATCTTTTAGGGAGCCTGATCGCGACAGGAATTTTCGGGCATATTTCCCTGCAGGTGGTCCTGAACATCGCGGTCGTACTGAATGTGATTCCGACGACGGGGATTACACTGCCCTTTGTTTCCTACGGGGGGACATCCATTCTGTTTTTGATGACAGAGATGATGCTTGCCCTATCGATCTCAGGGCAGATCCGGATGCGGAAACAGGCGTAATATCGCCAATCAGGCGTAATATCGCAGATCAGGATGCGGACACAGGCGTAATATCACAGCTCCGGTGTTCTATGCCGGAGTTGAATCGTTACAATACAACACAAGGAGAATACAGAATACTATGTCAGAAGTGAGAACCAGATTCGCGCCGAGTCCTACCGGGCGGATGCATGTGGGAAACCTGAGAACCGCCCTTTATGCTTATCTGATTGCAAAGCATGAGGGCGGCACGTTTATGCTGCGTATTGAGGATACGGATCAGGAGCGGGAAGTGGAAGGCGCTGTGGATATCATCAACCGCACCCTCAGCAAAACCGGCCTGATCCCGGACGAAGGGCCTGACTGTCCGGGAGAAGTGGGTCCGTATGTCCAGAGTGAACGCGTGAAGGCAGGGATCTATGCGAAATACGCAAAGTATCTGGTGGACAGGAAGAAGGCGTATTACTGCTTTTGCACAAAGGATCGGCTCGATTCTCTGCGCAAGGAAGTGAACGGCAAGGAGATCATGATCTATGACAAGCATTGCCTGCACCTGACGCCGGAGCAGATCCAGGCCAACCTGGATGCGGGGATGCCTTATGTCATCCGCCAGAATGTTCCCCAGGAGGGTACTACCTTCTTTGATGATGATATTTATGGCAGGATCGAAGTGCCGAATGCGGAGCTGGATGACATGGTCCTGATCAAGTCAGACGGGTTCCCGACCTATAATTTTGCCAATGTGGTTGACGATCATCTGATGGGGATTACCCATGTGGTGCGTGGAAATGAATATTTGTCATCCGCGCCGAAGTATAACCTGCTGTATGAGGCTTTTGGATGGGAAGTCCCGACTTATGTGCACTGTCCGCTGATTACGGATGAAAAGCATCACAAGCTTTCGAAACGCAGCGGCCATTCCTCCTTTGAGGATCTGATTGAGCAGGGTTTTGTCACGGAGGCTGTGATCAATTATGTGGCGCTCCTGGGCTGGAGCCCGTCAGAGGACAGGGAGATTTACTCCCTGGAGGAGCTTGTTGCGCAGTTTGATTATCATCATATGAGCAAATCCCCGGCGGTATTTGACATCCAGAAGCTGCGCTGGATGAACGGGGAATATATCAAATCCATGGATTTTGATCAGTTTGCGGAGCGGGCAATCCCGCAGATCCGCAAGACTGTGACGAAAAATCTTGATCTTGACAAGATTGCCCGGATGGTGAAAACAAGGATCGAAGTGTTCCCTGATATCGATGAGATGGTTGACTTTTTTGAGAAATTACCGGAATACGGTCTTTCCCTGTATCAGAACAAGAAGTGGAAGGTCACTCCGGAGAAGTCTCTTACGGTTCTGATGAGCATCCTTCCTATGCTGGAAGCACAGGAAGCTTGGGATAATGATGCGCTTTATGAAGTGCTGAAGACATATTCGGAGCGGGAAGGCGTGAAAGCCGGGTTTACGATCTGGCCTGTGCGCATTGCGCTCTCCGGAAAAGCGGTTACGCCGGCTGGCGCGACGGAAATCATGGAAGTACTCGGAAAGGAGGAGTCCCTGGCGCGTATCCGCGAAGGGATCCGCAAACTGACCGATGCTCAGTAAAGAACAGCTTCAGGCGGTCCGTCATCAAGACGGACCGGCTATGGTGCTGGCCGGCCCCGGGTCGGGGAAAACAACGGTTATCATCAACCGGATTCAAAATCTGATCGAACATCATGTCCGCCCGGAACACATTCTTGTGATTACATTTACAAGGGCGGCGGCCCGGCAGATGCGGGAAAGGTTCCGCATGCTTTCTGCCGGCGCGTCTGATCCTGTCACATTCGGCACTTTTCATGCCGTCTTTTTTCAGATCCTGAAACATGCATATGGATATACCGCGGAAAACATCCTGCGCGAGGAGGACCGTTACAGGATCGTAACGGATCTTGCCAGGTCTATGAATATGGAAATTGCCGATATAAAGGAGTGGGTTCCGGAAGTACTCGCGGAGATCTCCCGGGTCAAGACGGAGAAGCTCCCGGTGGAGTATTATTATTCTGCCAGCATGCCGGAGGATCTGTTCCGGAAGCTTTATGCGGGATACCTGCAGGAAACACGGCGTCTCGGGAAGATTGATTTTGACGATATGAGCGTCTATACGCTGGATCTTTTTCATGGAAGGCCGGACATCCTGAAGGCATGGCAGGAGCATTTCCGCTATATCCTGGTGGACGAATTCCAGGATATCGACCTGATCCAATACAGAATTGTCCGTATGCTGGCAGCGCCGGAGAACAATCTTTTTATTGTCGGGGATGATGACCAGTCGATCTATCGGTTCCGGGGGAGCCGCCCGGAGATTATGCTTGGCTTTCCGAAGGATTACCCGGATGCGCGCGTGATCGGTCTGAGGGAGAACTACAGGTGCAGCGCGGCGATTGTTGCTGCTTCGGTTGCGGTCATCTCAGAAAATAAACACCGGTTCGCCAAAGCACTCAGAAGCGCTGCTCCGGCAGGCGGCCCTGTCGAAGTGATGGAATGCATGGACATGGAAACGGAGATGCTTTGTCTTGTGAAATCGGTCAGGAGCAGCCTTGCGAAGGGGATTGCCCCAGGCGAAATAGCGGTGCTCACAAGAACCAATCCGGAGGGGCGGGCGCCCTGGCAGAAGCTGATGGAATTTCAGATTCCCTGCAGGGTCAGGGACACGGTTCCCATATTATGGGATCACTGGATTGCCCGGGATCTGATTGCTTACCTGAATCTGACAGGTGATACGATGGAGCGCAGGGATTTTCTCAGAGTATGCAACCATCCCAACCGGTACATTACCAGAAGCTCCGCATACGCTAAGACATTGACCTTTGCGGGTCTCAGGGCATGGTACCGGGAAAAGGAATGGATGGCAAAGTATCTTGATTCTTTTGAGACCCTGATCCGGGAAATCCGGACGATGCGCCCATATGCCGCGATGAATTATATCCGGAAGGCGGGGGAATATGACGGCTACCTCCGGGAGTACGCGGCGAAACACAGGCTGGATCCCGAGGAACTTTTTCAGATTGCAGATGAGATCCAGGACAGCAGCAGGGGCTGCGGGAATGTCCGGATGTGGATGGAACAGATTGACCGGGCCAGGAAGCGGATGGCACAAGAGCAGGAAAACGCGGTTCCTCAGAATCCTGACAGCGTAACGATCGCAACCCTGCACAGCGCGAAGGGTCTGGAATTTACGGAAGTATTCCTGCTGAACGTCAATGAGGGAATGATTCCGTATCACAGGGCGGTGATGGAGCATGAGATTGAGGAAGAACGAAGGCTGTTCTATGTCGGCATGACACGTGCGAAGAAGGCCTTACACATCTATTATGTGAAGGAACGGTATAACAGGAAGATGCAGCCATCCAGATTTCTGCGGCCAATCCATCAGGTGGAAAAACCGGTGGAAAACCCATGATAAGCGGTGGAAAAACCGGTGCAAAAAAACTTTTAAAAAAAATGAAAAAAAGGTGTTGACATTCCAGAGATATGGTGATAGATTAAGCGAGTCGCCGCGAGAGAGGCAGACAAAACAAAA
>CAMORF010000220.1 GCA_946623485.1 uncultured Clostridia bacterium | reverse complement strand
AACTGGAAGGGATGGGTACGACCCTTGTCTGTGCCGCCCCGGACCATGGAAGCCTGTATGTGGCGAATATCGGGGATTCCAGGCTCTATATTCTGGACGATGACCGGATTGAGCAGATCACCCATGACCATTCTCTTGTGGAAGAGATGGTACGGGCGGGAAAGCTCCGCCCGGAGCAGGCAAGAAACCACCCGAAGAAGAATATTATTACCCGGGCCATCGGGGAAGAGGGAGATCCGCAGATTGATTTCTTTGACGTGGCCTTGAACCGGGGCGACATCGCCTTGCTGTGTTCAGACGGGTTATCCAATATGCTTGAGGACGGGCAGATCTTTCAGATCGTACGCTCGAGCCAGACGCTTCAGGAAGCAGGGAAGAAGCTGATCGATGCGGCGAACAACGCTGGCGGGAAGGATAATATTTCCGTTGTGCTGGCGAAGTTCTGATGCGGGATGTCCGGCTTTGTTCTGAGCGGGAATGGGGCTGGCAAGGAGTTCGTACATGTTGAATGCAGGCGATTTTCTTCAGAATCGATATGAGATTATCAATTGCATAGGGTCTGGCGGGATGGCGGATGTTTTCCGCGCGCGTGACCACAAGCTGAACCGGTTTGTTGCGATTAAGGTGTTGAAGGCCGAGTTTCGCAGCGATAAGGAGTTTGTGTCAAAATTCCGCGTTGAGGCCCAGGCTGCCGCAGGGCTCGCCCATCCGAATATCGTGAATGTCTACGATGTCGGGGACGAGGCAGGCGTATATTTTATCGTGATGGAACTCGTGGAGGGCATCACGCTGAAAACCTATATCCTGAGCAAAGGAAAGCTTTCTGTGCGGGAGGCGACAGGGATCAGCCTCCAGGTTGCTTCCGGGCTGGAAGCGGCCCATAACAACGGGATCATCCACAGAGATGTAAAACCGCAGAACATTATCATTTCCACAGATGGTACCGCAAAGGTTGCGGACTTCGGGATTGCCAGGGCGGCGAGCTCGGATACCATCAATTCCAATGTAATGGGGTCAGTCCACTATTCCGCGCCGGAACAGTCAAGGGGCGGTTTTTCGGATGCCAAAAGTGATATCTATTCCCTTGGAATCACGATGTATGAGATGCTGACAGGGCGGGTTCCCTTTGACGGGGATTCGACGGTTGAGGTTGCGCTGAAGCACCTGCAGGAAGAGATCATATCTCCGCGGGAATATCTTCCGGACCTGCCCCGGGCGATTGAGCAGATCATCCTGAAGTGTACGCAGAAGAGTCCGGACCGCCGGTACCAAAGCATGTCCCTGCTCATCCGCGACCTGAAGGAATCCCTGGTCAACCCGAACGGGGACTTTGTCCGGATCACGCCGGATAACCCGAAGGGCGCAACCCATATGTACTCCCGGCAGGATCTGGCGGAGATCAACCGCCGTTCCCAGGATCTGGATGCATGGCCGGGGCTGTTTGAGGGTTCCTATGATTCCCGGATGAATTATCCTCCGGAGGACGAACCCCTGGATGAGGAAGACGATTATTACGGGCATGGCCCGGATGCCCCGGGCATGGATGAGCTGGAAGAGGCGGACGAAAGGCAGCCCCGGCGCAAGGAGAAAGGTTCCTCGTCGGAGAAGATCGTGACAGTGATTTCTGTGCTGGCCGCGATTGCGATCGGTTCCCTGATCCTGTATCTGGTCATTCATACCTTTGATGTATTCGGTCCCGGCGGCAGCGGCAATATGACGGAGGCTTCCGGCAATGCGCAGGGAGAAGGAACGTCCCAGCTTGTCACGGTACCTGACCTTCGGGGAAAGACGGAGAATGAGGCGCAGGCCCTGCTGAAGGAGAAGGGGCTTGGCTACAAGTATCTGGGGGAGACGAGCTCCAATGAATATGCGTCCGGCCAGGTCGCGGAGCAGGATACGGATCCCGGGACTGCGGTTGAGAAGAATTCACGGGTCGGGTATACCCTTTCCATCGGTTCCGCTGAGGCGCTTACGGTTCCGGATCTTACGAACAAGGCTCAGGCGGATGCGGAGCAGGCGATTACGAGCATGGGGCTGCTGGTTTCCGTAGACAACACAAGGTATAGCGATACCATTGAATCCGGCCATGTGATCACAACGAATCCGGGCGCGGGATCCACGGTGCATGAGGGAGACACCATATCCCTGTATATCAGCCAGGGGCAGGATACGCAGTCGCTTAAGGTGCCGGATACCCGGGGCAAGTATAAGGAAGACGCGGTTACGATGCTGACCAATTCCGGCCTTTATGTCTATGTGGCCAGTGAGCCAAGCGAGACTGTGGCGCAGAATCTGGTAATCCGGCAGGATCTTCAGCCTGGCAGCACGGTGAAGACCGGATCTTCCATCACGATTACGGTTTCGACCGGGCCGGAGAATGCGATTGTGCTGAATCCGGGCCAGCCAGGAGAAGCAGGCGGACAGAATTCCGGAAGTGTCTGGATGTGCAACGCGCAGCTTCAGGCACCGGCGGACTTCGTGGATGGAAGCCTGGTACGGATTACCTTAAAGCAGAATGAGAATGAGACAACGGTGGAGGAAGGATACGCACAGTTCCCGTACCTGCTGAATGTACAGGGAATCCCCGGTGTTCCCACCGGTACTGCCTATGTTTATATCCTGGATGCAAACGGCAACATCCAGTCAACGACCCGCTATGACGGGATTGAATTCCATGAACAGTGACAGAACAGGCAAGATCATACGGGTAGTCGGCGGGTTCTATTATGTCTGGTGCAGGGAAGACGGCCAGGTCTACCAATGCCGTGCGCGGGGGGCATTCCGCAAGGACAGCTTCAAACCTGTGGCAGGAGATGACTGCAGCTTCCGGCTGACCAAAGCCCAGGATGTGGAGGGATATGTCGAGGCGATTGCGCCGCGGCGGAACCTGCTGATCCGTCCTCCCGTGGCGAATGTAGACCAGGCACTGATCCTGTTTGCGTTTGCGAGCCCCGAACCGAATTATTCGCTTCTGGACCGTTTCCTGATCGAGATGAGGCGTCAGGAGATCCCGTCTGTGATCTGCTTTAACAAGCACGACCTTGCCAAAGAGGCGGACCGGTCGCGGCTGGCGGCGTGTTACAGCCGCAGCGGCTGCACCGTCCTGACCGCGAGCATCCTGAACCGGGAAGGGCTGGAGGAGATCCGCGGATTCATGAAGGGCAAGACCACCGTCCTGGCCGGCCCGAGCGGCGTGGGGAAGAGCTCGCTGACAAACTTTTTGTGTCCGGACGCGAATATGGAGGTCGGGCAGGTATCACGCAAGACGGAGCGTGGGAAGCAGACAACCCGGCATGCCGAGCTGTTCGCGGCCGGGGACAATACCTTCTTTTTTGACACGCCGGGGTTTTCCAGTCTGGAGCTTGCGGGAGTCGGAAGGGAAGAGATCAAGGAGTTTTTCCCTGAATTTACGGATTATGAGCCGCAATGCAGGTTCCAGGGCTGCATGCATATCCATGAGCCGGACTGCGGCGTGAAAGAGGCCTTGGAGAATGGCCTGATCAGCCGGGAACGGTATGACAGTTACGTGCAGCTGGTCGGGGAGGCGTCTTCCCGCAGAAGATATTGAGTCCTGGCAGGAGCGGGGAAACAGCAATTGTGGTGCCTCTATACATCATGGATGGAAAGGAGCTGAGCATGGAACGTTATCTTGCGCCATCGATTCTTTCCGCTGACTTTACACATCTTGGAGATGACATTCTGGCGGTGCAGCGCTGCGGCGCGAAAATTCTTCATTTTGATGTCATGGACGGATGGTTCGTACCGAGCATTTCCTTCGGATTGCCGGTGCTCAAGTCGATCCGTCCTTTGACGGACATGTTTTATGATGTCCACCTGATGGTTCAGGACGCGGAGCGGTTTGTGGATGATTTCGCTGACGCCGGAGCGGACGGGATTACTGTTCATGCGGAAGCCTGTACGCATCTGGACCGTGTGCTGGACGAGATCCATGGCAGGGGGCTGAAAACAGGGGTTGCCCTGAATCCCGCAACCTCCCTGAGCGTGCTGGATTATGTGTATGACAAGGCCGACATGGTTTTACTGATGACTGTCAATCCGGGATTCGGCGGCCAGAAGCTGATCCCGGTTGTCCTGGAGAAGATCCGCACGCTCCGCGCGATCCTGGATGAGAGAGGGCTTTCCACGCACATTGAGGTGGATGGGGGCGTTCATGAGGAAACAATTGACAGCGTCCTGGAAGCGGGCGCGAACGTGATTGTGGCAGGTTCCGCGGTTTTCAAAGGAAATATTGAGGAGAATTATCGTAGGCTGGAGGCATATTTGTGAGCTTCCGGAAAGGACGCTTTGCGTTTTGAACAATGGGGGCGGTGAATCGTTACAGTCAATGGACCGGGGAGGATCTACCATGACAGAATATGCGATCATTATTGCGGGGGGCAGGATCGATGAAAATTTTGCCCTCCGCTTTCTGCAATCCGCAGCAGAGGGGAAAGAGATCCCGCTGCTGATTGCGGCGGACCGTGGGCTTGTCTTTCTGGAGAAGC
>CAMORF010000219.1 GCA_946623485.1 uncultured Clostridia bacterium | reverse complement strand
TGCTTATATCCCGAACACGGTGGTCTATACCGGAACCCATGACAATCAGACTTTGCGTGCGTGGTATGGGGAACTGACGCCGGAAGACCGGAAGCTTGCGGATGATTATCTCGGTTTTACAGACCGGACATTGCCTGAAGAACGCAACCGTGCATTTATACGGCTTGCGATGGAGAGTGTATCCGATACCTGCGTCATCCCGATCCAGGATTACCTTTGCCTGGGAGAAGAGGCAAGGATGAATCATCCTTCCACGCAAGGCGGCAATTGGAGATGGAGGCTTACGGAAGGACAGATCGGGGTCGATTTGATCGGGTGGGTGCGCAGGATTACCCGGATTACCGGGCGGGGACGCTGACCGAAGGCACCGGCAGTATGACTTCATGGATGTGACAAGCCTCAACCTGAGGCCGTGCGACGAGAGATTTGCAGGCCGTGTGGGGGGATCCGGGCATGACAGCAAGGGATTTGCTGCGATAGGAGGCGGAGCATGGAAAAGGTTACGATCAAGGATATTGCAAGAATCTGCGGAGTCGGGGTAAGCACGGTTTCGCGTGCCATCAATAACCATCCGGATATCAACCCGGAGACGAAACAGCAGATCCTGGATACAATCCGTGCATATAATTATGTCCCGAATAACAGCGCCCAGAACCTGAAACGTACGGAGACCAACACCATCGCTTTGGTGACGAAAGGGGTAGGCAATCCGCTGTTTGCGGAGATGATCGAGACCGCACAGAGGCATGTGCTCGGGAAGGACTACGCATTTGTCCTGCAGCAGGTAGAGGAAGAGGAAAATGAAATTGAGGCTGCGATCCGGATTGCGAAGGAGCGCAGGCTGAAGGGAATCATATTCATGGGAGGCGCAAGCCAGCCGGATGCAGGCCTGCTTCGGCTGCTGAATGTTCCGTATGTGTTCTGTACGGTGGACTCCAGGATTCCGGAATCCCTGTCTGGCTGGGGGATTGTCGCGATCGATAATGAAGCGGAGAGCTATAAGATTGTCGATTATCTGTGCCGCCAGGGGCATCGGAGGATTGCGATCCTGACCGCGTTTGCCCATGATACCAGCATCGGGAAGCTTCGCCTGGACGGATACAGGAGGGCGCTGGCTGACCATGGGATCCCGTATGACCCGGAACTGGTCATGCATATGCGGGGATCAGGATCGCTTTATACCATGCAGTACGGATATCAGCGTACAAAGGAGCTCCTGGAGTCAGAGACGGAGTTCACCGCCCTCTACGCGATCTCTGACACGATTGCGATTGGTGCCTGCAAGGCGATCTTTGACAGTGGAAGAAGGGTGCCGGAGGATATCTCGGTGGCAGGGTTTGACGGACTCGACCTGGCAAACTACTACCATCCTTCAATCACAACCATAGAGCAGCCTATGAATGAGATGGCCCTTGAAACCAGCAGGATGCTGTTCCGCCTGATCCGGGAAAAGGACGGAAGGCTCAGGCATATCTTTCCCGCAACCCTCCGGGAAGGGCAGTCCGTGAAACGGATCTGTCCATGAGATATGTCAGACATAGAAACAGATGATCCATGAAACAGATGATCCATAAGACAGGCAAACGGTATCAGTGATTCCGTGACAGGTCCTTAAGGATCTGCCTGGAAAAAGAACAGTCCGGGACGGCGGTATGTCCCGGGCTGTTCTTTTCGGGAATCATGCCGCGTGCGAGGATCGTTACAAGATCTTTTTTATTTGCGTCAAATGCGGGCAGCGTGTAAGATAGGAGCTGCCGCACGGAAATGTTATCGTAAACGAATTAAGTGTCTGCACTTAATTCGTTTACGTCCGCCGGGCGCACGCCGCGAAAGCGGCATCATTCCGCTGTGCGCCCGTGCGATCCTCGCCGGAGGCGTTATAGGAAACGCATTTTCTAAATGCGTTTCCTATAAAACAGGACATGAGAAGGCTTCTGCCGGGTGCAGATGGTAATCCGTGCACATTTTCAGAAAAACCGATCTTCAGATGAGGGCAGGGGTATGACGGGGAACGGCAGGAATAAGATCATAGAAGGACGCGGCCTGTCCTATCATTATGCAGTGTATGATGAGGAGGGCAGGCAGGAAGAGGGGCGCGCGGCGCTGGATGGCGTAGACCTGGACGTGGAAGCGGGCCAGTTTATCGCGATTCTCGGGCATAATGGCTCAGGCAAATCCACGCTTGCCAGGCACCTGAACGCCCTCCTGGTTCCGGATGGCGGAACGCTGTATGTGGATGGTTATGATACACGGGATGAGGAGAGCGTCTGGAAGATCCGCCAAAGCGCGGGGATGGTTTTTCAGAACCCGGATAACCAGATCATTGCTTCAGTGGTTGAAGAGGATGTGGGATTCGGATTGGAGAACATGGGAATTCCAACCCCGGAGATCTGGAGGCGTGCGGAGACTGCCCTCCGGGCGGTAGGCATGTGGAAGATGCGCGGCGCTTCCCCGAACCAGCTGAGCGGAGGACAGAAGCAGCGGGTAGCGATTGCGGGTGTCCTCGCCATGCGGCCGAAATGCATTGTCCTGGATGAGCCGACGGCAATGCTCGATCCGGGGGGACGCAAGGAGGTCATTGAGACGGTCCGGGAGCTGAACGAAAAGGAGAAGGTTACCGTCATCCTGATCACTCATTACATGGAAGAAGCGGTCCATGCAGACCGTGTGATCGTGATGGACCATGGGAAGGTTGTGATGAGCGGGACAGCCCGGGAGATCTTTTCTCAGGTGGAGCGGTTAAAGAGCTTCCGCCTGGATGTCCCGCAGGCTACGCTCCTTGCCTGGAAACTGAAGAAGCGCGGGATGCCGCTTCCCGATGCCATATTGACGATTGACGAATTGATCGAGGCTTTGAATGTATGGAATTAAAGATTGACCGTCTCAGCTATACCTACCATCCCGGGACGCCCTTCGAAAAAAAGGCGCTGGATGAGATCAGCCTGACGATCGGCAGCGGAGAATTCATCGGGATGATCGGGCATACAGGCTCCGGAAAGTCTACGCTGGTCCAGCATCTGAACGGGCTCATCAAGGCAACAAGCGGACACATCTTCATAGACGGAAAGGACATCTATGAAGCCGGGTATCCGCTCCGGGAACTAAGATGCCGCGTAGGCCTGGTTTTCCAGTATCCGGAATACCAGCTGTTTGAGGCGGATGTATTGACGGATGTCTGCTTTGGGCCTAAGAACCAGGGCCTTTCCGTGGAAGATGCCAGGATCAAGGCCAGGGAAGCAATGCGTGCCGTGGGGCTGGATGAGAGCTACGAGTCCAGAAGCCCGTTTGAACTGTCAGGCGGGCAGAAGAGAAGGGCTGCGATCGCCGGCATCCTTGCCATGGAGCCGGAACTGCTCGTGCTTGATGAACCGACCGCCGGCATGGATCCGGAAGGCCGGGATGAAATCCTGAACCTTCTGAAAACGCTCCATGAAGAGAAAGGGATCTCCATTGTCCTTGTCTCGCACAGCATGGAGGATGTGGCGAACTATGTCAGCAGGATCATCGTGCTGGATGAAGGAAAGATCCGCTGGGACGGCGAGCCGTCAAAGGTATTTGTGCATGTCAGGGAGCTGGAGGAGATCGGCCTTGCGGCGCCTCAGGTTTCCTATGTCATGGCAAAGCTGGCGGAACATGGCTGGGCGGTAGATCCTTCTGTCACTACGATTGACGCGGCAGTGGAAGAAATCCTGCAGGCAGCAAGAAACAGGCAGGTGCATATTCCCGGATCCGAAAGATGAAGATGCAGATATGATTGCTGAGGAATGGAGCAGGTGAAAGACTTATGCTGAAAGAGATAACCCTTGGACAATATTATCCGGGAAAGTCGATCCTGCACAGGCTCGATCCCCGGGTGAAGCTGATGGGGACGCTTGTCTTCATCATCTGTCTGTTTGCGTTTGGATCAACCAGCGCGTATCTGGTGGCGGGCGTTACACTTGCCATTGTGATCGCGCTGTCCACGGTTCCATTTTCCCATATCCTGCGCAGCATCCGGATGATCCTGATCCTGATGCTGGTGACTGCAGTCTTCAACCTGCTCCTGACTCCGGGCGATCCCATCGTAAAGTTCGGGATCTTCCGGATTACGGATCAGGGAGTGAAGATGGCGATACACATGACCTTCCGTTTGTCGTTTCTGGTGATGGGCTCCAGCATCATGACCCTTACGACTACGCCGAACCAGCTGACGGGCGGGCTGGAGCAGGGGCTTGGATGGATGAAGCGGATCCATGTCCCGGTCCATGAGATTGCTTTGATGATGAGCATTGCGCTTCGGTTCATCCCGATCCTGACAGAGGAAGCAAACCGCATTATGAGTGCCCAGGAGGCAAGAGGCGCAGATTTCCGTTCTGGCGGCATCATCCGCAGGGCGAAGGCGCTGATCCCGCTCCTGGTTCCCCTGTTTGTGTCTGCGTTCCGCCGGGCCAATGACCTGGCGATGGCGATGGAGGCCAGGGGCTATCATGGCGGGGAAGGGCGCACCAGGATGAAGCCGCTCGTTTATACGAAGTGGGATTATACGGCTTATGGACTGATTGCGCTA
>CAMORF010000218.1 GCA_946623485.1 uncultured Clostridia bacterium | reverse complement strand
CTCGCTATCCCGGCCTGTTACGCTTTCATCTGCGTAAGCCCGGGCCGCGGTGGCTTCACCCTCGCTATCCCGGCCTGTTACGCTTTCATCTGCGTAAGCCCGGGCTGCTGCTCCTGTGTCTCCACCGGCAGTAATCCAGTCAGTAAGACGAAGGATAAACTCATAATCCTGCGCCCCGTCATATTCCTCCGAAAGCGCCCCTGCCTCTTCCACCAGAGTCCGGCGCACCATCAGGAAATGGCATATATAGTTGTTTGACCGCAGCAGATCCAGGTTAAAATCCGGCTTAAAGTGCGGCTGGAAATGTTCCAGTGTGCCTTTCCCGCTGTCACGGATCTTATCCTCATCCGTATAGATCAGGTCGATCCCGCCCCGGCGGATCAGCTGCCAAGCCTCAAAGAGCGCATCCGGGGCAATCAGGTCATCATGATCCATGAAGCACAGGAACGTACCACGCGCAGCACGGATCGCCGCATTCGTATTTGCCGCAATGCCTCCATTTTCCCCCAGATGCAGGACACGAAGCCGCCCGTCCAGGCTGCAGCGCGCCTTCAGGATCCTGGCCATCTCCTCGTCATCCGGACTCGCATTTGCAATCACAAGCTCCAGATCCCCGAAGGTCTGCCCCAGAACACTGTCCAAAAGCTCCTCCAGGTAACGCGCAGGAGTCCGCCAGGCAGGAACAACTACGGAGAATAAAGGGGTTGACCCAGGCTCAGACGCAACACTCTGGTATTCCACGTGGTGCTGGTCTGTCTTTTGCGCAGACGCAGCGCCCCGATATTCCGCATGATGCTGGTCTGCGCTCCCATCAGGTGCAAAATCCCGGTCAGATGCAAAACTCCGGTCAGATGCAGAATTTCGGTATTCCTCCCGGTACAGTCTTGCCTGCCGCTCTAACTCCCTCTGGTCTGCCCTGTGGGATTCATACCAGGGGCCGTAAGGTACCTCCTCCGGCGCAAGCCTCTCACGCACGCGAATCAGGAAGTCCTTCGGCCCATAATGTCTGAGGTACCGGAAAGCCTTCCTTATATAATACGGTTTCAGTTTTTGAAGCAGTGATCTGCTCATATCATGTCCAATTTGGATACTCCAGGATGCTGTGGGCAACATGCTCCATTTCCGCGTCTGTCAGATTATAAAACAGCGGAAGCCGCATCAGCCGCTCCGACTCTTTCGTCGTATAGACATCCTCGCCGTGGAAACGGCCGAACTTCCTGCCGGCCTTGGACGAATGCAGCGGGATATAATGAAATACCGACAGAATATCCTTCTCCTTCAGATAACGGATCATCTGCGTCCTCGCCTCGAGATCCTTCAGCTTGATGTAATACATGTGCGCGTTGTGCTTCGCGTACTCAGGCACATAGGGTTGCTCGATCAGGCCGGCTTCCGCAAGCGGCCTGAGGGTTTCATCATAATAATTCCAAATCGCAAGCCTTCTGTCATTAATCTGATCAAATTGCTCCAGCTGGGCACACAGGTAAGCGACATTCAGCTCACTGGGCAGATAGGAGGATCCATATCCCACCCAACTATACTTATCGATCTGTCCCCGGAAGAACTTACTTCTGTCCGTTCCCTTCTCACGGACGATCTCCGCCCGCTCCTGGTCTTCATCACGGTGGAACAGCAGCGCGCCGCCCTCGCCCATGGAATAGTTCTTCGTCTCGTGGAAGCTGTAGCAGCCATAATCTCCGATCGTGCCCAGGGCTTTCCCCTTATAATAAGCATTCACGCCCTGCGCTGCATCCTCAACGACCTTCAGCCCATGCTTCCTGGCAATCTCCAGAATCGCATCCATGTCGCAGGCAACTCCGGCATAGTGAACCGGACAGATCACCTTTGTCCGCTCCGTGACAGCCTCCTCGATCCTAACCGGATCGATGTTCATGGTCTTCGGGTCAATGTCCACAAAAACGATCCTTGCGCCGCGCAGGACAAATGCATCCGCAGTGGACACAAAGGTATAGGAGGGCATGATCACCTCATCCCCCGGCTCCAGGTCACACAGCCAGCTCGCCATCTCCAGCGCAGAAGTACAGGAAGTCGTCAGATAGCAATGACGCACATCAAAACGCTTCCGGAACCACTCAGAAGCATGCTTCGTGAACGGCCCATCCCCGCAAAGCTTACCATTTTCAATCGCCTTCTGAAAAAACTCCGTCTCCGTGCCCAGCACGGGAGGTCTGTTAAAGTCTATCATTTCTGATTTCCTTCTTTAGGTCCTTCTATCTCAACTCAAATCTGAGTTCCTTCATTAAGATCCTTCTATCTCAACTCAAATCTGAGTTCCTTCATTAAGATCCTTCTATCCCAACTCAAACTCAAATCTTCATTTCTTCTTTCTCTCATTCTCACATCGAGAAGATCACAATGCCAACCAGCATGATCAGAATTCCCAGCACACGCCTTTTGGACAGTTTTTCTTTCAAAACCAATACACCAATCACCGGCACAAAGATATAACTCAGCGGCTCAATGATCGGAGAATAAGTCAGTGGAACATACTTCAGCGCATACATCGTCAGGAAGGTGGAAAGGAAAAAAATGGCATATGCCGTAACCACCATCGGGTTCAGGTATTCCTTCAGCCTGCTTTCATGCTCCTTGTTTGCCTCCGCCTTCAGCATAACCTGCGCAATGGAGGAGATCAACACGGAAATGATCCAAACGATAATGTACTTCTCCAGTCCCTGGAACATAGAAAAACCGCCGGCCAGAAGTGACATCTTCATGCTTCCACCTCCGTTTCCCGCGAGGTACCGGAAAGCTTTCCCTGGCCTTTTGTTCCCGGCTTTGCATCCGGATCAACGGTATCAGACACGCCCACGATAATGCCAACCAGAATAATCGCCGAACCAAGAATCATCTTCCAGCTCAACGTCTCCCGGAAAATGCTTACGCCCCAGATCAGCCCCCATATAATGGTGATCGGTTTATTCGTAAACGCGAAAGTCAAGGACATATGCTTCAGAATCTGCTGCCAGGCCACAGCAAACGCCATGGTAATCAGCAGCATCATAAAATACCAGAACAGGAAACCAAAGGACAGAAACTTATGCCGTCCGGCCAGCTTGGAGGCAGTCCCCGCAAGCGAATTGACGACCAGGCTCAGATGGAGCAGGACAAACCACTTCAGCGGCACCTCGCCCACAAACCTCGTTTTCTTCTCACCGCTCACGAATCGAATCCCTCCTTGCACGCATTCCCCTGTCCGGGCATAGTTGACAAGTCAGTATAGCATGGAAATCCCGCCTTCGCAAGAGTGGAACAGGGGACGGTTCTCCGTTTCATGCATGCATGAAACGGAGAACCGTCCCCTGTTCCATCCTAGGTAACGTACAGCAGATCCATATATGATGTTGTGACAGCTTCTTAATTGTTCACCCATGTTCCTGTCGCCCACGGCGAATCCGAAAAAGGCTCTGCAAAATCATATCTTGTGCTTATGCACTCATGATACAAACCCTCTCTGGGTCCTTTCCGCCAAAACACATAATCCGATACCATGAACATATTATACCAGTATGGCTCATCAGCTCTGTCACAGTCAAAACAAGTAACATCAACATTATACCACTGCCCGTCAATTAAAACCTGGTTCCAAGCATGACCATCATCGTTCACATAATCACATGGTATACCGGTTGGATCAAGAAGGAAATCATACGCATATGCATAGTGCATACACTGCCCGACCCGGTCTGACAATATAGAATACCGTGGTCCATTCGTAATTACATAAGAAGCATAATCACTTAACCATTTTGCTATAGCAAGACACTGTTCCTGCACTGGCATTCCGGGATGCAGCAACTGAGAAAGAACATCCTGCCTTAATCGCACCGCTGCCTCCTGCTTCGGATCCATTTGTAAGAAGAATTCATATGACACTATTTTAGATCCGCTCTTTGCCGTGATAATTACTTTCCCTGGCCTGCCATAAAAAGTCTTTATTCTCTGAAAACTATCTCCCTCTTTATAATCCATAAATTCTGCAGTATCAGGTGTATTAATCGACCATGACCATCTGTCACCGGAAGAACTATTCATAATACGAAACTGAAAAGTATCTCCGGAAACTGATGTATGCCCACTTACTTCCAGATTATAGCAACGTATATATGGTTTTATTACTTTTTTCTCAATTACTGTAACATGGCACCGCAAAACATCCGTACCAACTTTAGCTGATATCACGGCAGTTCCCGGCGCAACTCCCTTGACACGTCCCTTCTTCGAAACCTTTGCCACACCTGTATTGCTTGATTTCCATTTCACAGATTCTTTACCATTATGATTCACTCTCAATTGAACAGTGTGATTCACTTCAATCGTTATAGTTGTTTTGTTTGAAATGGATTTGCTTTCATCTGCCTTCACAGCAAATGGATACAGAACAGAGATCAGGAAAACTGCCATGATACAATAACAACACAACTGAACGAATCGCGATTTCTTAATTGCAGTCATATCAAAATCCTCCATTGCTTTACTTCCGTTAATATATAATCTCCCCCTATATTCATTTGAGCCATTTGGCTGTGTTACAGAAATAACATCTA
>CAMORF010000217.1 GCA_946623485.1 uncultured Clostridia bacterium | reverse complement strand
CCTTCAGCTCGGCGGCAGCTGGAGGGTAGATGCGAAATATGGCAGGCAGTTCTCCTTGGAGACTTTTGAGGAGACGCTGCCTGCAACTGTGTTCGGGATTGAGAAGTACCTTGGCAGCGGGCTGATCAAAGGGATCGGGCCGAAGTTCGCGAAAAAGATCGTTCAGGAATTTGGCAAGGATACCCTGGAAGTGATTGAGACCGATCCCGACAGGCTGAATACGGTTCCGGGGATTGGTCGTACAAGGGTGGAGCGGATCAAACAGAGCTGGCAGGAGCAGAAGGAGATCAAAAACATCATGCTGTTCCTGCAGGGCCATGATGTGGGCACAAGCCATGCGACGAAAATCTACAAGACCTATGGAAATGACAGCATTCAGATTGTCCAGGATAATCCCTATAAGCTGGCAGACGATATCTGGGGAATCGGCTTTCGGACAGCGGATACCATCGCTGAGAAAATGGGGTTCGGACATGAGAAATATGTCCGGCTGCGAAGCGGTATTCTCTACACGCTGAACCGGCTGTCGGATGACGGTCACTGCTATGCAACCAGAGACATGCTCCTTCAGTCAGGATCAGAGCTTTTGTCTGTTGAGGATAACGTCCTGTCGATGACACTGGTTTTGTGAATCTTCGGGGCAGGAGGGGTAATCCGGGTTAAATGTGATATTAAAACATGATATCATTGAATATATCGAAGGATATCGTCTGCAACTCGGAAAGGATGTGTCGAATATGCATGATAATCTGGATGAAATTCAATCAGTCCGTTTGGTACAGTACCGGATCCTGAACAGATTGGCAAAGAAGGGGAATATTTTGTTTACAGGCTCCTCCCTGATGGAGCAGTTTCCGATCAATGAACTGCTTATGAACAACGGTATGCACCATGCTATCTACAACCGAGGGATCGGCGGCTTTACCACGGACAATATGCTGGAATATATGGACGAGATGGTCTTTGGGACAGAGCCGGCACGTGTTTTTATCAATATAGGGACGAATGATATTGCCAGGCCCGATTACAGCCTGGACAGGCTGATCCGGAATTACGAAAAAATCCTGATTTTGATACGTGATCGCCTGCCGGATGCGGAGATCAATACATTGGCATATTATCCGGTCAATGAGACGGATAAGGTGACAGACAATACGATGAGGGATATGCTATTTTCTACACGCACGAATGAAAATATTGACCTTGCAAATATGGCAGTAGAGGCACTTGCCAAAAGGATGGGCTGCAACTATATTGATGCAAATGAAGGCCTTCGGGATAATCATGGAAGGCTGAAGGCAGAGTACACAATTGAGGGGATTCATATGTATGCAAACGGATATCAGGTGGTTTTCAACAATCTCAGGAAATACCTGTAGAAGTACATACGAAGGCTGATGCTGGGATTGTTTCGTATCATTTCAAAATCGGGTCTGGCAGGAAGGTGACGTTCATCTAAGATTAACATGCTACTACACAGGGTACAGCATATGCTCGATTATTCTGGAATTATACAAAAGTTATTTGGGACAGATACTCAGATTACTGGGATCAGGACGGTTTTCGGCGGGGATATCAATGCGGCATGTTTGCTGACATTGTCGGACGGGAACCGTGTCTTTCTAAAAGAGAATACAAAGGAAAATGTTCGTTTCTTTGAGACAGAGACGGCGGGTCTTTCTGCCATACGCAGTACCGGTACCATACGGGTTCCGGAGGTTTTGGAGACCGGAATCTGTGAAAATCAGTCATACCTGGTGATGGAGTATCTGGAGGCGGCACCGGAGAAGAAGGATTTCTGGGAGTGCTTTGGGAGGCAGCTGGCTGCCATGCACAGGGCGGATCCTTCGGAATGGACACCTGGCGGAACTTATGGCTTTATGGAGAACAATTTCATTGGAGCCGGAAGGCAGAAGAACAATATCAGGGGAAGCTGGATTGAGTTTTTCCGGGACTGCCGTCTGGATGCACAGTTTCACAGGGCACAGGAGTATTTTGACACATCTGGCAGAAGAGCAATGCAAAGATTACTTGATCATCTGGATGAGTATCTGACAGAGCCTGTGTTCCCGTCTTTGCTGCATGGGGATTTGTGGAGCGGAAACTATGTAACAGGACCGGATGGGTATGCCTGGCTGATCGATCCTGCAGTATATGTGGGGCATGCGGAAGCAGATCTGGCAATGACGGAGCTGTTCGGCGGATTTGCTCCGGACTTCTATGATGCTTACAGGGAGGCGAATACTATACTGCCGGGCTATATGGAACGGAGAGATCTGTATAACCTGTATCATCTCCTGAACCATCTGAATCTGTTTGGAAGAAGCTATTATCAGGCAGTGATCAGGATTCTCAAAATGTTTCAATGACATGCATCAATGCTGTCTGTCGGCAGTGGTGAGTTTAATATTGCTTCTGGAATACAAGGGACTATAAAATGTCCGGCGGCCTGAAGGGAGATCATCTCGGTTCAGGCCGCCGACTTATTATTTTAGGAAGGTTGAGTATGAAGAGTTATATGGTTCTCGCTATTATCCGGTTATCTTAGGAACGAGCTGTTTGCCCATCCCCATGTGCCGTTGAAGCATACATAGGTGTAAGTTGCCGGGATTCCGTTCAGACCGGTTCCGCGAGTAGTCTGTCCATAAGTGAATACCTGGTTGCCCGGCCACATATGAGCCAGCTCATGATACTGATCCCAGACCGGCTGTGGCCTCAGGGCAAGATAGCTTCCGTTGCAGTTACCAACGGTCATGTAATATCCGCCATTGCCATATCCGCCGTTTGTGTTCTCAAGTTCCTGTCCTTCGAGTACTTTCTTTTCTTCTGACATGATATATTCTCCTTTTCTGTTCCGATCAAATCGGATTCTGATGGATTGTATTTGTTTTCCAGCCGGTTGTTGTTCCGGTCTGCCTGTTAATACGAGCCTCTGCTGGAAGGGGCTAAGATATTTTCTTCTGCCTCTCGATGACTCTCTATTTGACAAAGCATATTTCAGTCTGCACAGTCAGAGATGATCAGTTTGATCGGTCAGAGAGACTGGTGCAGACAACTGTGGCAGCATTGCATATGGAATGGGAGAGAAGCAGCGCATCGTAAATGGAAGTTGATTCTTAAGAAAAATGTAGTTGCCATTTCCGGGATATCTGGTATGATACCGCAGGCACAGGGAGGCCGATGAAATGTTAAAAGGGGGAACAGGAATGGACGAGAGGACAATGTTTGAGCTTCTTGAAATCTACGATGCCAAAGTCGAGCTCCAGAAGGATAAGGAATTGATGGAGGGGATTGAAGCGGTTGATACGCATGGAGAAGATATTATCAGGGGACTGTCTTACGTGATAAGCATTATTGCCAGATACTCTCCGGTGTACCGCCCATCGAAAGAACTCAGAATGACGATGTTCTGGAGAATTCTGGAAGATAAGACGATAGACAACCATGAGAAAGCACGGCGCCTTTTGGGAAAAGCCGCCTGACGATTAATTGTAATCAGAGGAAACACCGGCAGTGTCAGGCGTTTCCTCTGAGTTTATCGGGGAATTTATCATCAGACTATATGGAGAGGTTACAACAGAACCAACCGGGCAGAGGATAAGGATTAGCGTTTTGCGTTCCTTTCCCTGAATCCAACATACTTGCCGTTCGCAGTCAGTCTGTTATCTTCCGGATAGGGGGCATCCGCCGGGATGACCCATGCGCGGTTGTTAATCTTCTTTGCTCCGACGATTCTGCCCTTCTGGCAGAATACCTTAATCTGCTCAATGGATTTCCCATGTTTCTTTGCATAGTCCCTGAGTGAGATATAATCTGACTTCGAATTCTCAAACAGGATCCCAAACGGAGAGAAGTCCAAAAGGACAAGCTCATCATAATCAGTGATGTAAGCGTAGATCCTTGCCGCGTTGAATGCGGGATCGTCCTCTTTCCAAGTACCCTGGTCTCCATCTTTCATGGCCGGGTTATTGTCAATGTTTCTGAAATCTGACAGAAATGCCTTCAGTTTCCTGAAATCTGCTTTCGCAATTGTGTGGTCAGGGAGCAGGATCAGGTAGCCATCCGCACTGTCCATGGAGATAATGGCGGCTTTCTGCTCTGTATTCTTTTTTTCCATACTTTTTGTTCCTTCCATACTTTGGTGATCTGACAATGATTGCACGAACAGGGATACTCCCAAATAAAAATGTTATCCCGAAGACATGATACCCGTATAGGTTACTTGCAACTGGATAATAACATTTATAAAACCCCTTGTCAACTGTTAAAGTGGCATAAATATTGAGATTTACAAACATATTAGAAGATAATCAGTATACGAAGTGACTGATAACGATATATCGGAACAGACATAGGAAACCCTCAGACGATTGCGCCTGAGGGTTTTCCGCTTCATTTTGAAACAGGAGAGGAGAGTCTGCCTGTCGTGCTATCACTGCTTAGATCATTTCGCAGCTGCCATCTTTCTTTTCTGTTTCCGCTTTTCCATTCCGGAAAGATGCTGTGCGGCTGCTTCCTGTCCGTTTTATGGAAATGTCAATGAGCTGTCCGAACGGATTCACCAGGGC
>CAMORF010000216.1 GCA_946623485.1 uncultured Clostridia bacterium | reverse complement strand
GGCACAACAAACTGCATTGCATCAGACGCAGCCCTGCCGCAGGGAATAACCCTAATATCACTCCATCAATAGTTTACAACCCTCGTATGAAGGGGGATTGTATTAAACATCCAGATCGCGTCTGAAGTGGGAAGACGGATACAGCTATGGGACGCAGGATGTTTTCCGATATTCTTTGAATATCCGCCGCCTACCCACTTATGGAAACCGCTTCCGGAAAACTCCACATAATACTCCGTCACCGTATTGATCACGGAGCTCGAATACCTGTATACCCTTTCCTTAAAGTCAACTTCCATGTTGAAGTGTACTCTTGTCGGATGCGTAGCCATGCCGCTGGAACACTTGATGACACGAATCAGCTCCCAGTCTCCTCCTTTTCCGCTTCCTTTAAAAACATTCACCCTCTGCTTGTCAAGGCTCGTCCAGATCAGGTAATTGGTTTTAGAGGTCAGATGATAGCGCTCATTCACGAAATCTTCTTTTACCGCAACACTATAGTCGCCATCCCCAATCGTACAGGCATCAGTTATGAACTCCAATGACTTATATGCAATCCGAAACCTTGTCCCATCCACTTCGCACAGGCACGGCGTACCTGTATTGGGGCGGCTGACCACCAGCACTTCATCCCCCTTTTCAAGTTCGATCTCTTCATAATCATCCTGGAACGACACATCGGTTTTCAGCTTTGCCTTCCAGTAAATACTGTGCACCTTCTTTCTTTTGTCCACCTTCGCAAAGGCCGTAGCAGAAAATGCAACACAAAGGGCAACCATCAACACAGTTGTTACAAATAGCTGTCTTTTCGTTCTTATTCTCATCCTCTTCCTCTCATCTGATTGTATTGCCATGAACCCCGTACATCTGCCCCGCCCTTCGCTTCGCTGTATGAATCAACCAGGAACTTCCAGTCCTTTTTCATCCCAAAGGACACGTAAGGGCGACCGATCAGATAACAAAATGATTATATCAGAAATATGTCAAATGGCAATCCCGAGATACACATCACACCTTACTTCTGCGGCGGGCCAGCCAGATCCCAAAGCAAATCAGGAACGACAGCACGGACGTAACGATGGACAGGGGAAGGAGACGGGAACGATATGTCAATTTGAAATGATGTTCTCCCTTCCCAACATAAAAGCCCATGTAACAACGATTCGCCTTTACCAGGCGGACTGGCTCACCATCTACTTCCGCCTCCCATCCCTTCGAGTAAAGAACTGAAAGTGCGACAAAACGGTTGTCCCCATCCTCCAGATCTCCCTCTATCGTATTTGGGGAAACAGAGGGCATCGGGCATCCGCCTTCATTTCTCTGCCCGACATCCTGCTGGTATGACTCCATCGGGATATAGACCAGCTCCAGGCCTGAAATACTGCATGTTCCTTTTCCATTCAGCCGGATCTGGATATTATCAGGCTGATCCACATCAGAATATCCCATATATACCATGACATTCTTCAATGGGATGTAGTAATCATTCCCCGGTGCCTTGATAAACTGCTTCTTTTTGCCGAAGGAGTTGATAAATGTCAGGCTTTCATTGTCATTGGGTTCATTCGCATCTTCGTAAGCCAGGTCCGTCAGCCGTACGTAACACTCAAACCCTGCTCTTCGCTGATACGGAAAGGACAGCACACCATCGCGTCCCAGCTCAAATCCATCCTGTCCCGAGTGTCCCTTCCCATCAAAAGAAACATCATCCTCCGCTACAACTACTGTCTGTTCTTCCGTGGCAGGCCGGTCCACCTTCAGTCCCATCTCCTGCAGAAGATCAATCTCCTTCTGCTCCAACACCGCCGCTCTCATCTGAACCTGCTGCTTTGCAGCTGCACTAAGGGCTTCATATTCCTCTTCCGGCAGCAGTGTATCATAAGTCCAGGCAAAGTTGAGAGGAAACTGATTCCTGTAAAGAATGCTCCCATCCTCAGCCCGGTCTGAAGTCTCCTCAAACCCAAAGGGAATGAAGCCGTCCTCTTTCTCTGCCAGATAAAACCGAACAGATGCAAGATTCTCGCACACAGCCCTTCCATCCATTGACAGAATCTTCACCGTACTTTCCAGCCCCGGATTCTCCAGCTCCAGAAGGTATTCCTGAAGTCCTGCATTCATGATGCTGTTATACTCCGCGATCCCATGATAATCATGATAGAGCGAGCTGTTCAGCCATGTTCTGCGGTTATAACCGGTATCCGCTCTGCAAAACGGCTCATTCGTCACCTGATTCAGCATGGCCACAGGCTGGCTGTCATAGAAGGAAGGAAGTTCCTCCAGCTTCATAAATTCCTCTACGACATTCCCCAGCCCAGGGAGATACGTCGCAATCCCCAGCGCAGCCGCACTGATCAAGGCAATCACAGCCGTAACCAGGCAATAGACCTGATAGGATACATGCTTCCTTCCCATCAGCACAAACGCGAGGACTGTCGCAACAAGGCACAGGCAGCCCACCGCGATATTCAGGCAGTACCCTGCGCTGATGTGCACACGCTCCCTCATCATGTACAGGAACATTGTCCCCGCCGCATAGAATACTGCTGTTACAGATAAGGCTGCCCATGTGATCTTCCTGTGCTGCGGTCCCTTCTGGATGACGCAGACAGTCGCGAATGCAAGAGTAAATGCAATGATAAATGTCCACCGGTTTGATATATTGCCAAAAGCCCCCATGACCAGGCCCGCAGCAGGAATCACCAGCCCGATGGCTTCCGCCAGCAATGCCAGACGAAGGGAGAATACCCCCTGAACCCTGTCAAAGATCAGGATCATCAGAACCGGTATGACAAGCGCGACCAGGTTCAGACGCGTATTATACCCCGCCTCCACATTCGGACTGATGAAGCCCAAAAGAAGGTTCCCCAGATATTTCACAGGATAAAACAGAAGGGACTTTCCCACACCGTCTATATGCACACGGTCAGATGCAGACAGACGCTGAAAAGCCGGAACCAGAACGCAGGCTGCCATACCTGCACCGGCAATCCCGGCCATGAGAGCGCGGAACCCTGTTATTAAAAAATGAGCCAGACCTGCTGAATCTCCAAACGTCCGGTCACGGTACATCTGTACATAGCGAAACAGGAAATAGGCAATTACAGCGATCGTACATATATAAGCGTAATAATAGACAGCAAAAAAAGCCCCGCCTGTCATAAAAGCCAGCCAGATCCCGCTCCCATCCCGCAGGAGCCGCTCCACCCCCAAAAGCATCAGAGGAAGCATGATCGTAGCTGCTCCGAAAACCGGATGCATCGGAACGCGACGGATCACAAATCCGCTGGAAAGATAGACAATACACCCGATCAGTATGGCACGATCCTCCATCTTCCGATAACGGCAGTAAAGAGAAAAAGCAATCCCTGACAGATAGATCCTGACAAATACCAGAAGGGTATAAAAATAACCCAGAAAACGGGCCTGTACAAAGACACTGATTGAATCAAGCCTGTTGACCCGGGCCGCCGCGCTGATCCCGTCTCCCATGCCAATGGAAAAATCATAGGATCGGATGTTCCAGTTTCCATGAAGGATTCCATTCAGCGTCTCCAGCAAAAAGCGCCGCAGAAAGACCAATTGGGGAAAATACTGTGTTCTTCCATCCACCTCCCAGACCATGGAACGGCCTGTCATCAGAAAGGGAATAAACATGCCCGCGCTCAGAAGCAGAAACACAAACGTATACCACAGATAATAATACGGAATGCGTTTTGTCCCCTTCATCCCTCTTGTACCTTCCATATCTTCACGGCCTGTCATGTTCAATCGTTATTCTCCGGTAACTGCCTGGAACCTTACATTCTTCTGATCACGCTCCGGTTTCTTCCGCCTTTGCAGGCTGCACGCCCTGCACTTCTCCCGTTTCTCCCGCTTCTCCCTTGCCAGGAGCCTCGGAATTCTGTGTGACAGAAACAAGCTGATACATGTTTTCCCCGTTGAAGGTACCCACTTTTCTGGCCTCCACCTGGTCATCATAATACTCATGGAGGTATGTGATCGTCCAATCAATGTGATTATCGATCCACAATACCGCATCATTGTTGATCGAATCCCTGTACGGATTCTCGACTCCGTATTTTCGCAGCGTCGCGACATAAGAAGGGCTTCCGGCAGGCCAGCCTCCCAGCACACACATGTTAGACACTGCATCGATCGGCACCAAAGACAGAGGTGCGTATGCTGTAGAAACAGAATACAGGCCAAGCTTAGACACATACAGATGATCCACATCCCTTGCAGTCTCGGCGATGCGGTTTGCATTATCCACCCGTGCGGCTTCTTTCTTTTTCGTGTTATGCTTCCAATGTACTCTCCACGCATTCTGGTTCAGAGCAAGAATAACCAGCACCAGTACAGCCGCATACCTCCCACTCAGCACAAACCGGTCCTTGTCCAGGAAAAAAACAAAAATCAGACACAAACAAAACCAGATCGGGCTGTCCACCCGTTCCAGGTTATACCTGCCCTGAAAGAACATGATGAAAAAAACGCCTGTGACAGCGATGATTTCCAACACCAACGTAAGGATGACCTGCCACTTTCTTTCACCAAATGCAAGAACCAGGACTGCCATCACAAGAAAGCAGTAAAACATTGGGTTTTCAAACCACTT
>CAMORF010000215.1 GCA_946623485.1 uncultured Clostridia bacterium | reverse complement strand
AAAATAGCAAGTTAACGAAAAAGCCCTAACTCAAGCGGCAACTTGAATCAGGGCAAGAGGTGAAAAGAATTGGTAGTACTTTTCGCCTCTCATTATACCAAAGAAAGAGAGGAATCGTCAATCAATGAGCATGAAAATCAATAAGCTGGAAATTGAAAATGTAAAGCGCATCCGGGCGGTACGGATCGAGCCCACGAAGAATGGGCTTACCGTGATCGGCGGGAATAACGAGCAGGGAAAAACCTCGGTCCTGGATGCAATCATGTGGGGCCTCGGCGGGGATAACTTCCGGCCATCAGCTCCCAAAAGAACCGGATCAGAGATCCCGCCGGTGATCAAGATCACGATGAGCAATGGGCTGGTCGTGGAAAGAAAAGGAAAAAACAGCGACCTGAAAGTAACAGATCCCACTGGCAGAAAAGGCGGGCAGCAGCTCCTGAATGAGTTTGTGGAAACCCTGGCGCTGAATCTTCCGAAATTCATGGAAGCTTCTGGGAAGGAAAAGGCGAACACGCTCCTGCGGATCATTGGAGTGGGAGATCAGCTGACTGAACTGGAATTCAAAGAAAAAGAGATTTATCAGGAACGGTTGTATGTGGGCCGGACTGCAGACCAGAAAAAGAAATTTGCGAAGGAACAGCCATACTATCCGGATGCTCCCGCTGATCTGGTAAGCCCTTCGGAGCTGATCAGACAGCAGCAGGAGATCCTTGCCAGAAACGGAGAGAATCAGCGGAAGCGTGAACAGGCTGAGCAACTTGGAAACAAGGCTGACATGCTTACCTCGCAGATCAACGATCTGGAACGTTTTATAGAAGAACACACCCGGAAGCTTGAGTATCTGAGAAATGAACTGACCCAGACTCGTACCGATCTTGCTATAGCTGCAAAGACGGCTGCAGAACTGAAGGACGAGTCCACTGCGGAGCTTGAGGCCAGCATTTCGAACATCGACGAAATCAATCGGCAGGTCCGTGCCAACCTGGACAAACAGAAAGCAGAGGATGACGCAAGGATATATGCAAAACAGTACGATGAGCTAACAGAGCAGCTCAGCAAGGTACGCGACCAGAAGACAGCGCTCCTGGACAACGCAGAGCTTCCGCTTCCCGGACTGTCTGTGGCGGATGGTGAACTGACTTATAACGGGCAGAAATGGGATAACATGTCCGGATCCGAGCGCCTGAGAGTCGCGACTGCGATCGTTCGCAAGTTGAATCCCCAGTGTGGGTTTGTCCTCCTGGATAAACTGGAACAGATGGATTTGCAGACCCTGGAAGAATTTGGCGAGTGGCTTCAGAAGGAAGGACTGCAGGCGATTGCGACCAGAGTGTCCACCGGGGATGAGTGCAGCATCATCATCGAAGATGGCTATGTGGTAAAGGAACCGGAACCGCAGAAGCCGGCAACGGTTGACTGGAGAAATGTTGAATTGTAAAGGAGGCAGCTATGGAAATAACGAGAGGAAGGATCGGAGGAGCGAAGAAAGTCCTGATCTATGGACCAGAGGGTATCGGAAAGACGACTTTCGCCGCCCAGTTTCCCGATCCTGTTTTTATTGACACGGAAGGGTCAACAAAAGAACAGGATGTGGCCAGGCTCCCCGTCCCGTCATCCTGGACGATCCTGAAAGAGGAAGTCAGGTATGTATCGCAGCATCCGGATGTCTGCAGGACGCTGGTGATCGATACCGCAGACTGGGCGGAGAAGATGGCGATCCAGTCTGTACTTGATGAGCATAATAAAGGCGGAATTGAAGATTTCGGATATGGCAACGGGTACAGGTACGTATTTGAGAAGTTTGGGGAGCTCCTGAATCTTCTCACGGAGGTCACAGAGAAAAACATCAATGTAGTCCTGACGGCTCACGCTACACTCAGAAAGTTCGAACAGCCGGATGAGCTTGGCGCCTATGATCGCTATACCATGAAGCTGATCGACAGCCCAAAGACATCTATCTGCGCGGCAGTAAAGGAATGGGCGGATATGGTTCTGTTTGCGAATTATAAAACGATCGTGATCACGGACAGTAAGACCAAGAAAACGAAAGCCCAGGGCGGCCAGCGTGTCATGTATACCTCACATCACAGCTGTTGGGACGCAAAAAACCGCTATAACCTGCCGGAAGAGCTTCCGTTGGATTACAACGCGATCCGGTCTGTTATTGAAAGTTCTTCACCAGTCCGGACGGATCCGAAGCCTGCGCCAGCTCCGGCGATGAACGAACCGGAGGTGACGCCTTCCAAAAGCGCTCCGCAGCCTGAAGCGCAGAAGGAAACAGCTGAGCATGTACCTCAGAAGCCTGTAACACAGGAAGATCTCATGGAAGAGAAGCCTGTGACGGATGCGGATCTCGACAAGAACATCCCGAAAGCGCTCCGGGATCTGATGCTTCATGACAATATCGGAGCCTGGGACATCGAGAACTTTGCCGTAAATAAAGGATTTGTCCCCTTTGGGACAGAGATCGCAGACTTTGAAAAAACGAATCCTGGAATCATAGAGGGCTTGTTCGTGGCGCAGTGGACAAAAGTCCGTGATCAGATCCGACAGGCCAGACGCAACGAAGAAATACCATTTAACTAAAAGGAGGATATAAAAATGGCAGTAAATGGATATGAACTTGATTGGGACAGCACGATTGACAAAGACGAGAACGAATTTCAGCTCATTCCGGCAGGGGATTATGACTTTGTTGTAGATCACATTGATCGCACTTTCGTTGGAGACAATTCCGATTACAAAGGCGCCAAAATGGCTACAGTCTTCATGAATGTTCAGATCCCTGGTCAGGATGAAGTCTCCATCCGCGAAAACTTTATTCTCCATTCAAATTTTGCCTGGAAGATCGGCAGCCTTCTGGTCAGCACCGGCCTGAAAAAGAAAGGCGAGCCCATCACCGGGAACTATTGGAGCAAGCTGCCTGGGACGCGTGGACGCTGCCAGATCGTGCAGAATAAAGCCAAAAACGGAAACACTTACAACAACGTGAAGACGTTCTATGCACCGAACGATCAGAAGGATAGTGGAGGAAATAAATGGGCGATCTGATGACGCTGCGGCCGTACCAGCAGGAAGCACATGATGCAGTCCTCTCCATGTGGAAAGACGGCGCAGACAGGCTCCTGCTGGTCCTTCCTACCGGTACCGGTAAAACGATCGTTTTTGCAGCGATTACGAATGACCGGGTCAAGGAAGGCAGCAGGGTTCTGATCCTCGCGCATCGCGGAGAACTGCTTGACCAGGCTGCCGATAAGCTTCGAAAGAGCACGGGACTTGGAAGTGCCCTGGAGAAAGCAGAGTCGTCTTGTTTCGGTTCCTGGTACCGCGTGGTCGTTGGTTCTGTACAGACACTAATGCGCGAGAATCGGCTGAAAAAGTTTCCGGAGAATTATTTCTCGACGATCATCATCGACGAGGCCCATCATGTGATATCTGACAGTTATCAGAAGGTCCTGCAGCATTTCCCCAGGGCTAAAGTCCTCGGAGTAACAGCGACTCCCGATCGTGGAGACATGAAGGATCTGGGAACATATTTCGAGCATATCGCTTATGAATACACCCTTCCTCAGGCGATCCGGGAAAAGTACCTGTCTCCGATCCGCGCCTTGACTGTCCCGTTGAAGATCGATATCAGCCAGGTTTCTGTTCAGGCCGGTGATTTCAAAGTCGGGGAGATCGGAACTGCGCTGGATCCATACCTGGAGCAGATAGCCACTGAAATGGAATCATATTGCAAGGACCGGAAAACGGTCGTGTTCCTGCCTCTTGTGAAGACATCTCAAAAATTCAGGGATATCCTGAATGCTCACGGATTCATGGCTGCAGAAGTAAATGGGAACAGCGAAGACCGTGCTGAGATCCTGGAGGATTTTGACACAGGCAAGTACAACGTGCTATGCAATTCCATGCTCCTCACAGAAGGATGGGATTGTCCGTCCGTTGACTGCATCATAGTGCTGCGGCCGACGAAGGTCAGGAGCCTGTATTGCCAGATGGTAGGGCGTGGAACGAGACTGTTTCCGGGCAAGGATCATCTGCTGCTCCTGGACTTCTTATGGCTGACTGACCGGCACGATCTCTGCCATCCAGCGTCTCTGATCTGTGAAGATCCGGAGGTAGCGCAGCGGATGACGGAGAACCTTGCAAAGGAGCCGCAGGCAGTTGACATAGAAGCGGCAGAAGGCCAGGCATCGGAAGATGTACAGGCACAAAGGGAAGAAGCCCTTGCGAAGCTTCTGGCAGAACAGAAGCGAAAGAAAAGCCGTCTGGTCGATCCTTTGCAGTTTGCCATGTCCATCATGGATATGGACCTGGTCAATTATGTCCCGCCGTTCGGAACGGCTATGCAGCCGCCTACAGAGTCACAGAAAAAGACTCTTGAGAAGCTGCAGATCAATCCGGAAGGCGTCGAAAGCTCCGGTCAGGCCGACATGCTGATCGACCGGATCTATAACCGCAGGGACAGCGGAATGGCGACACCGAGGCAGATCAGGCAGCTGGAGAACAGGGGCTTCGAGAACGTAGGCTCCTGGAGCTTTGAACAGGCACGGCGTCTGATCGACCGGATCGCCGGGAACGGGGGGCGCACACCTTACGATATAAACCCAAAGACCTACGTTCCTCCAAA